>DATFWC010000701.1:0-19502 GCA_035259885.1 Xanthobacteraceae bacterium | reverse complement strand
CGGGGCCCTGATCACGCGCCGCGTTCCGCTCGCGCGCTGGAGCGAGGCGCTCGAGGACCGGCCGGACGACATCAAGGTTGTCATCGATTTTACACGGTGATGTCAGCATGGCGTGTCGCATCGAAGACTACGCACTGATCGGCGATTGCGAGGCGGCGGCGCTCGTCGGCCGCGACGGCTCGATGGACTGGCTGTGCTGGCCGCGCTTCGATTCCGACGCCTGCTTTGCCGCGCTCCTGGGGACTCCCGACAACGGGCGCTGGATCATCGCGCCGAGCGACGAGAGCGCACGCGTGACGCGGCGCTATCGCGGCGACACGCTCATCCTGGAGACCCGTTTCGAGACCGCCGACGGCGCCGTCACGCTGATCGATTTCATGCCCCTGCGCGACAACCAGTCGAACGTGGTGCGCCTGGTCAGGGGCGAGCGCGGCGCGGTGGCCATGCGGACCGAGCTGGTGATCCGCTTCGGCTACGGCTCCGTCGTCCCCTGGGTGACGCGAATGGACGACGGCGGCCTGCGCGCCGTCGCCGGTCCCGACATGCTGGTCGTTCACACGCCGGTCGCGCTGCGCGGCGAGGGACTCAAGACGGTGGGCGAGTTCATCATCGCGGCCGGCCAGACGGTGCCATTCGTGATCGCCTATGCGCCGTCGCATCTGCCGCCGCCGCCGCCGCCGGCCCCGGCTGCGGCGCTCAAGGTGACCGAGGAGTTCTGGAAGGACTGGGCTGGACGTTGCGAGGCCTGCCAGCTTTGGCCGGAGGCGATCGTGCGCTCGCTGCTGACCATGAAGGCTCTGACCTACGCGCCGACCGGCGGGATCATCGCGGCGCCGACCACGTCCCTGCCCGAGCAGATCGGCGGCCCGCGCAACTGGGACTACCGTTTCTGCTGGCTGCGCGATGCTACGCTGACGCTGCTCGCCGGCATGAACGCCGGCTATTACGAGGAGGCCGATGCCTGGCGCGAATGGTTGTTGCGCGCGGCCGCCGGCAGCCCGCACCAGATGCAGATCATGTACGGCCTCGCCGGCGAGCGGCGGCTGACCGAATACGAAGTCCCCTGGCTCCCCGGCTATGAAAACTCGCGGCCGGTGCGCATCGGCAATGCGGCGCACAGCCAGCTCCAGCTCGACGTCTATGGCGAAGTCATGGACGCGCTGCATGTCGCACGGTGCGGTGCGCTGGCCGCAAACATTTCGGGATGGGATCTGCAGCGCGAGCTGCTCAAGCATCTGGAAAGCATCTGGCGCGAGCCGGACGAAGGCATCTGGGAGATGCGCGGGCCGCGCCGCCATTTCACCCATTCCAAGGTGATGGCCTGGGTGGCGTTCGACCGCGCGATCAAGAGCGTGGAGCGATTCGGGCTCAAAGGCCCGGTCCACCATTGGCGCCGGCTGCGCGCCGAGATCCACGCCGACGTGTGCCAGCATGGCTTCGACCGCGACCGTGGAAGCTTCGTCCAGTGCTACGGCTGCGCCGACCTCGATGCCAGCCTGCTGCTGTTGCCGGCCATGGGCTTCCTGCCGCCCCAGGATCCGCGCGTACGCGGCACCGTCGCGGCCATCGAGCGCGAGCTCATGGTCGACGGCTTCGTGCGGCGCTACGACACCCAGCACATTGACGACGGATTGCCACCAGGCGAAGGCGTGTTTCTCGCCTGCAGCTTCTGGCTGGTCGACGTCTATGTCATGCTCGGGCGGCTCGACGACGCGCGGGCGCTGTTCGAACGGCTGCTGGCGCTGCGCAACGACCTCGGGCTGTTGAGCGAGCAGTACGATCCGGCGTCGAAGCGGCTCCTGGGAAATTTCCCGCAGGCATTCTCCCACGTGGGCCTGGTCAACAGCGCGTTCAACCTCAGCCGCGCCCGGAGGCCGGTGGACCAGCGCGCCGAAAGCGAACCGGCCTCGCCCAGCGCGCCGGCCGAGCAGGTCAGCTGACCAGCGAGCTCACCGGCCGCAGCCAGGTCGGATGGCTGCGCGGCCGCGTCAGCGCGGTGAGGAAGCGCTCGGTCCAGAACTTGATGTCGTTGGCGAGCAGCGCGCGATAGAGCGCCTCGTGGCGCGCGCGCCGCTCGTCGAGCGGCATCGCCAGCGCCCGCGCAATGCCGCCGGCCACCGCCTCGGTGTCGTAGGGGTTGACCAGGAGCGACGCGCCGAGCTCGTTGGCGGCGCCGGCGAAGCGCGACAGGATCAGCACGCCGGGATCGTCGGCGTCCTGCGCCGCCACGAATTCCTTGGCGACAAGGTTCATGCCGTCGCGCAGCGGCGTCACCAGGGCGGCGCGCGACGAGCGGTAGAGGCCGGCGAGCGCGGTGCGGCTGTGCGCCTTGTTGACGTAGCGGATCGGGGTCCACGATGCCTCGCCGTAATTGCCGTTGATCTGGCCGGCGGTGGCGCTGATCTGCTTCTCCATGTCGCCGTATTCCTGGATCTCGGAGCGGCTCTTTGGCGTGATCTGCAGGTAGGTGACCTTGCCGTGCCATTCCGGACAGGATTTCAGGAAGCGCTCGAACGCGTCCATGCGCAGCGCAATGCCCTTCGTGTAGTCGAGGCGGTCGACACCGATGATCATCGAGCGGCCGGCGAGACTCTCCAGCACGCCCTCGACGAACGACGAGCGCACCGCGCGGCGCGCCAGACGGCTGAATTCGGCGGTCTCGATGCCGACCGGAAAAGTGTCGATGCGCAGGGTGCGGTCGGGGCCCGTGAAGGTGCGCTGATCGCGGCTCGGCAGCCGGCATTCGCCGGCAAGGTAGCGGGCGAGATTGGCGGCGTCGTTGTCGGTCTGCAGCCCGACGAGGTCGTAGTGACACAGCGCCGGGATGAGCCGCTCGTGGTTGGGCAAGGCCGTGAGGATGTCGGGCGGCGGCAGCGGGATGTGCAGGAAGAAGCCGATCTTGTTGCCGTGGCCGCGCTCGCGTAGCGCCTTGGCGAGCGGGATGAGGTGATAGTCGTGCACCCAGACCAAGTCGTCGGGCTTGAGGATCTGGTGCAGGTGCGCGGCGAAATGCTCGTTGACGCGCAGGTAGCCGGTCAGATCGCGGCGCGAGAACTCGGCCAGGTCGAGGCGATAGTGCAGGATCGGCCACAGGACCCGGTTGGCGAAGCCGTTGTAGTATTCCTGATAGTCCTCCTCGGTGAGGTCGGTGACGACATAGCTGTGGTTGTCGTGCTCGATGGTCTGCGTGACGGCGTCGCCGTTCGCCGCCACCCGGCCGCTCCAGCCGAACCAGATGCCCGAGTGGCGCTTCAGGGTGGAGCGCACCGCGACTTCCAGCCCGCCGGCGCGGCTGCCGCCGTCGCCGCTGGGCACCGAAACCCGATTGGAGATCACTACCAGCCGCGCCACTTGCGGTCCTCCAGGCTCGGCGACAGGCGCGCGATGCCCGTGTCGCCAGGAACGCCCCCGTCGAACACCCCGCCAAGGCCTCACTGCGCCGCGATCGCTTCGGCCTGAGACACCTGCTCCAGCCAGGCGCGAACTTCGCCCGGCGTGTCGAAGCACAGCGATACGCCAGGAATACGGCGGCCGACAGAAATTCCGATGCCGTCGAATTCCGGCATGACGGCGAGCGCGGCCTCGTCGGTCGTGTCGTCGCCGATGAAGATCGGCCGTCGCGCCTTGAACGGCTTGTGGCCCATCAGCCGGCGCACCGCCGTCCCCTTGTCGAAGCCGGCCGATTTGATCTCGAACACGGCCTTGCCGGGCAGGATCTCGACTTGCGCCTGCTGCCCCTCGCAGATTGCCAGGATGGCCTGGCGGATGGTCTGCTCCTTCTCCGGCGCCAGGCGATAGTGGATGGCCAGGCTGTATTCCTTGTCCTCGAGGATGATGCCCGGGCCGTGCGCCGCAATAGTCGCGAGCTGGCGCTTGAGCGCGGCGGGCAGCGGCCGCGCCTTGCCGCGGTCGACCTTGCCGGTCGGCGTGAGCCTGATCTCGGCACCGTGGCCGCCGGCAATGGGCAGCAGCAGCGGGGCGAACAGCAGGTCCAGTTCCTCGATCGGACGCCCGCTCACCAGCGCCAGCGCGCCGCCGGTGCGCTCAAGCAGACGCTGCAGGACCCGCCTGAGCTGCGGCGAGACGAAGACCTCGCGCGGAGTCGGGGCAAGATCGAGGAGCGTGCCATCCACGTCGAGCAGAATGGCGAATTGGCCAAGATCGACTGGCGCGCCGAGGAACGAAATCATTGTAAATCTTCGAGATATTGCAAGAACCTGAGCAGTTTCACGTCCACCCTACGGGTGAAAAACGAGATTCGCCGACGAGAGTTCCCTCAAGGGCGAAGGCCGAATGGGGAACAAAAGGTGAGCGCCTTCATCCCTTTCTACTCGCTATTCGCCTAGTCGATCTTCGCCTCGTCGCGGTACATGACCTTGTGACGCGTCTCGCTCACCCAGGCATCGATCTGGTCGAGCGTCATGTGGTTCGCCATGTCGAACCGGTCCCAGCTCATGATCTCCGGCAGCGTCTTCTTCCACCGCTTGTACGGCGGCTTGGCCGGCACGCCGAACAGCATGATGTCGATGATGGCGAGTTCGTCCGGCACGCCCAGCAGCGGCCGCATGGCGGCCTGTGCGCTCTCCTGGCCGATGGCGGTGACCCACCAGACCTGATAGCCGAGCGCCGCCGCCGCCAGATGCGCCGACATGGTCGAGGCTGCCACGCTCTGCAGCAGGATTCTTTCGGCATTGGCCTGGTACTGCCGGTCGAGATCGGAGCCGTCGAGCAGGACCGGAAAGGCGCGCACGAAGCGGAAGTCCGCCACCACCACGACGAAGCCAGGCGCGGTCTCAAGCCCGCGATAGTTCGGCGTGGGAAATTTCATCTTCATTTTGGCGCGCTGACGCGCCTCGTCGACGAAGTAGTCGGCGATGCTCTTCTTCACGGCGGGGTCGGTCACCACGACGTAATGCCAGGGCTGGGCGTTGGCGCCGGACGGCGCATGGCGCGCCGCCTCCAGCACCATCTCGATATGTTCGCGCGGGACCGGAATGTCGGGACGGAACTGGCGGCTGGTCATGCGGCCGCGCACGACGTCCATCAGGGCATCGTAGCGCGCCAGGGTGGCGGCGAATGGTTTGTTCGTCGTGTCGTCCATGCGGGCTCCGGCTCGCGCCGCACATCTTATCCGCCGGCGCGATCCTTGGGGGAGGATTCTCGACGCCTCAGGCGCGCCAAGCCATTGACGACGATCGGCCGGCCGGACCATTTTGCCCGGCTCACACGGGAAGGGGGTGACGTTCATGCCTGCCAAACGACCCAAACGGCTGGACAAGCGACCGAAGCCACGCCTGGCCATGCCGGCGGAGGACGCGTTCACGCCGGCGCAACGCGCCCTGCGCGACGCTATTGCGTCGGGACCGCGCGGCACCTTCAGGTTCAGCGGCCCGTTCGCGATCTGGATGCATGCGCCGGAGCTCGGGCAGCTGGCGCAGGCGCTCGGCGCCCATGTCCGCTACAAGACCTCGCTGTCGCCGCGGCTGTCCGAGTTCGCGATCCTGACCACGGCGCGGCAGTGGCGCGCGCAATACGAGTGGCAGGCGCACGCGCCCATCGCCGAGAAGGCCGGGGTCAAGCCCAAGACCATCGCCGACCTAAAGGGCGGGCGCCGCCCCAAGGGCGCACCGGCGGACGAGCGCGTGATCTATGACTTCGTCACCGAGCTCTACCGCAAACGGCGGGTGAGCGACCGCACCTACCGGCGTGCCGTCGATCTCCTGGGCACCACCGGCGCGGTCGAGCTCACCGGCATCCTCGGGTATTACGGGCTGATCTCGATGACGCTCAACGTGTTCAACGCGGCGACCGATCCCGACAAGCCGCAGCCCTTTGCTGAGCCCAATTGACGGTTGCGCCGCCAGTGGACCGCAAAAGGCCTAATGCCCGGCATGGCCGCTCATCGGCGTGCTGCCGATCGCCTCGACCGAATATTCCACGTCGACGGGACCGGCCTTCTCGAACACCAGCGTGCCCTTCACGCGCTCGCCTTTGGCAAGCGGGCGCGAGAGGTCGGTGAACATGATGTGGGTGGCGCCGGGCTTGAGCTCGACGCTGGCGCCCGGAGCGATCTCGACCCCGCCCTTGAGCTCGCGCATCCTCATGACCCCGCGCTCGACCGCCATCTCGTGGATCTCCGCGCCGCGCGACTGCGCGAAGGTGGCGCTGACCAGCCGGTCGGGCGCCGAGCCGCTGTTGGTGATCTTCAGATAGCCGGCCGCAGTCTTGGCCCCCTTCGGGGTTGCCCGCGACCACGGACGGTCGATCTCGAGATTGCCGGCCTTGTAGTCGTAGGCGCTGGCGCCGGACGCCGCCGACAGGAGCGCGATGGCGAGAACGAGTGCTCTTGTTTTCATCAAAACTTCCTCATGCGACCGAGACACGCTGGCGATGTTGATCAAGCCGCGCGCGCGGCACCCTAGTCCCAGCGCGACCGGCCGCCAACTGGACAAATGGCCGAACCAAGGGCCGCGGGCGGAGGGGGAGTTCCCGTGGGCATAAGGCGGCACTTTGAGCGGTCGCTCGCCCCGGAGCCCGACGTGCGGTCAACCGCCGGGCCGGATACGGCCATTGTTGTCGAACCGGGACTGAACAAATCCACCGGGACCTGAGCCGGCGCCCAGCCGGCCTGCCAAGAGGCGACCGAATAGCATCGCGATTTTTCCGCCAAGCCGGTCGAAAATCGCCGCGCGATTTGCTAGATCCAGGGTCCTGGCGCGACAGCATGCGTTGCGCTGAAACGGACCCCGCATGACCGCCAAGCAGCCCAATGGCAACCGGGTCATTCCGTGGCGTCCGCGGCATCCGCGGGCCGGCAACGACAATCGTCCGCCGCCCACGGAGGTGACACCTGCGCCGGTCGGCGATCTCGGCCGGTTCGAGCGCAAGGGCGAAGAGCACGACGACTATCGCCACCGCATGGCGGTCAACGCGCTGGCCTTCGTGGTGTGCATCTTCCTGGTGCTGGCAGGCGTATGGCTCGCCACCAAGCTGGCGCAGATGCGCAAGGACCAGGATTGCGTCCTGTCGGGACGACGCGGTTGTACGCCGGTCGACGTGCCGGTGCGCAATCGCTGGCAGTGACGCCCGCACCCAATTGACGCCGCGGCAGCGGCCGTGCCTGCATCGCCAACCGTGAGGGAGGATCGAATGACATCACGCCGTCTCATCATCGCCGCTGGCCTGGCCGCATCACTCTGTGCCGGCCCCAGTCTCGGTCAGGCCGAGAAGCCGGGCGTGGAAAAGCTCTACATCCTGAACTGCGGCGAGGGCGTCGCCGGCGACATCTCGCGCTGGTCGCCCGGGGTGAACGTCGGCAAGTCCATGGACTTCGTGGACAATTGCTACCTGATCAAGCACGCGCAGGGCTGGCTCCTGTGGGATACGGGACTTGCCGATGCGATCGCCGCCATGCCGGAAGGGCAGCGTCCTGCCGATCCGCGTATGACGCACTGGCGCCGCCCCAAGACGCTGGCGGCGACGCTCGACGAGCTCGGTGTCAAGCCGGCCGACGTCAAATACATCGCGGTCTCGCACACCCATCCCGATCACATCGGCAATGTTGAGCTGTTTCCGCAGACCATGCTGCTGGTTCAGAAGGCCGAATACGAATGGCCGGCACCGTTCGGCGCACGCTTCAAGCCGGAGCATCCGGTAACGAAGCTCCAAGGCGACCACGACGTCTTCGGCGACGGCAGCGTCACGATCATATCGACGCCGGGCCATACACCCGGCCACCAATCGCTGCTGGTCAAGCTGCCGAAGACCGGCGCGGTGCTGCTGTCCGGCGACGCCGTTCACTTCAAGGACAACTGGGACAACCGGCGCGTGCCCGAAAACAACGCCGACAAGGAGCGCAGCGTCGCTTCGATGCAGCGCATGGCCGAGCTCATGGCGCAGCACAAGGCGCAGCTCTGGATCAATCACGACAAGGCGCAGCGCGACAGCCAGAAAATGGCGCCGGAATTCTACGAATGAGTTTGGCTGGCGGCGTATGGCTCGCCACCAAACGGGCGCAGATGCGCGTGCTGCCGGGACGCCGCGACTGCACGCCGGTCGAAGTGCCGGCAGTGACCGCCGCACGCCTGCGATTCCTACGAATCGCAAAGCGTGGGCCTGTTTGGTCACATTTTGTCGCGAAAACCGCTTCCCCGGATCGCCTCCGGGGCTTTTGCGGGATGGTCTAGCTCTTCACCACTTCGAGCGTGACCGGGGCGAGGCCGGAGAAGCCGAGCGAGCGGGCGCCGGCCGGCGTCAGGTCGATGACACGGCCGCGAACGAAGGGCCCGCGGTCGTTGATGCGGACCACGACCGAACGGCCGTTCTTGTGATTGGTGACGCGTACCTTGGTGCCGAACGGCAGCGACTTGTGGGCGGCCGTCAGCGCCGATGATTGTGTGCGCTCACCGTTCGCGGTGCGACCAGTTTTATAAGCGTAGACAGAAGCAACTCCAGATTGTGCCGAAGCTTCAGTCGCGACGCCAAAAAGAAGAGCGCAAGTCATAGCAAAGAATATGGTCTTTTTGACCATCATTGACCCTCGTGCTTGATGGATGTTTGTCGTGCAGGCCGGCGTGTAAGGGTGGAATGCATCCAAAGACTGGCGAGACTGAGGAATTTACTGGGCATGTGCACTGCGGGATAATACGTAGACGCAGTCGCGGGATAATACGTAGACGCGGTTAACGAAATGTTGCCGCAGCCGTGGGGGCTCGCGTATCGTCGCGTCAACCACAAAGGCCGCCGGCGCGGCGGCGGCGCGCGAGGAGACTCCCATGCTGGATGTGCGGCAGCCACGGCTGATTGCCGTGACGACGACGGCTGTGCTGGCGGCGGTCGTGGTGACGGCGGCGATGGCGGTGCTGACGACGTCCGGCCCCGCCTGGGCGCAGGCCGACCAATGCAAGCAGCGCGGCCAGCTCGATACGCTCTACTGCGATGAAGACGGCGACCTCGTCGCAGATGCCCCAAAGGATCCCAAGAAGTGGCGCGATCCGGGGACGCTGGTGTTCGCCTATACGCCGGTCGAGGACGCAGCGGTCTATCAGAACATCTTCAAGCCGTTCACCGACTACCTGGCGCAATGCACTGGCAAGCGCGTGGTCTACTATCCGGTGCAGTCGAACTCGGCCGAGATCGAGGCGATGCGCTCGGGCCGCTTGCACGTCGCCGGCTTCTCGACCGGTCCGACGGGCTTTGCCGTGAACATGGCCGGCGCCGTTCCGTTCGCCACCAAGGGCACGGACAAGGGTGTGCAGGGCTATCACCTGCTGGCGGTCGTGAAGAAGGACAGCCCGTATCAGAAGCTCGCCGATCTCAAGGGCAAGCGCGTCGCGCACACGTCGCCGTCATCCAACTCGGGCAATCTCGCCCCGCGCGTCCTGTTCCCGCCTGAGGGCCTGAAACCGGACGAGGACTATCGGCCGCTGATGTCGGGCGGGCATGACAAGTCGGCGCTGGGCGTGGCGTCGGGCGATTACGACATGGCGCCGGTCGCCTCCGACGTGTTCGAGCGCATGGTGGCGCGCGGCGCCGTCAAGGGCGACGATTTCCGGATCCTCTACCGGAGCCCGATTTTCCCGACCTCCTCCTTCGCTTACGCGCACGACCTCAAGCCGGAACTCGCGGCCAAGATCAAGGCATGCTTCCTCGACTTCCGCTTCACTCCGGAAATGACCAAGGAATTCAACGGCGACGATCGTTTTGTTGCGATCACGTACAAGGACACCTGGGCGGTGGTGCGCGAGGTCGCGGAAAAGACCGGGACGCCCTACAACAAGGCGGCCTATGAAGCGGAAAGCAAGCGCGAGGCCGACGCGCTGGCGAAGAAGCAAGCTCCGAAACAGTGAGCTGGCATGGATGCGTCCGCATCGTCCCGGCCGAGCGTGGTCGACCGCTCGCTGGCGATCAAAAACCTGCGCAAGGAGTACAGCGCCGGCGCGCCGGTGCTGAAGGACATCTCGCTCAGCATCGCGGGGCGCGGCATCACGGCGATCATCGGCCCGTCGGGCACGGGTAAATCGACGCTGGTCCGCTGCATCAACCGCCTCGCCGACCCGACCGCAGGCGAGATCGTGTTCCTTGGCCAGGACCTCGCGCGGCTGCACGGCCGCGCCCTGCGCCAGGCGCGCCGCCACATCGGCATGGTGTTCCAGGAGTACAATCTGGTGGAGCGCCTGTCGGTGATCGAGAACGTGCTCACCGGCCGCCTCGGCTACGTCCCGGTGTGGCGCGCCTGGCTGCGCAAATTCCGGCCCGAGGACGTCGACCGCGCCTTCCGGCTGCTCGATGCGGTGGGCTTGGGCGACTTCGCCACCATGCGCGCCGACCGGCTGTCCGGCGGCCAGCGCCAGCGCGTCGGCATCGCGCGGGCGCTGATGCAGCAGCCCGACCTCATCCTGGCCGACGAGCCGACCTCCTCGCTCGACCCGAAAACCTCGGTCGAGATCATGGAACTGCTCGCGCGCAGCGCCGGCGAGCGCGACATTCCGGTGATCGTCAACATCCATAATGTGGACCTGGCGCGGCGCTTCGCTGACCGCATCGTCGGCATGTCCAAGGGCGAGATCGTGTTCGACGGCGCCCCCGCTGCGCTCACCGATGCGTCGCTGCTCGCCATCTATGGCGGCGAAGGATGGCTGGAATGAGCATGCCGGCATCGGCGCCGCGGCGCGCCTTCCCGCCCAACTGGCCGGCGCGCATCGGGCTGGTCGCCCTCGCCCTCTACGTCCTCTATGCGGGGTCGATCCTCGACATCACCTGGCCGCGCTTCGTCGAGGGTCTCGGCCATGGGGCGCGCTTCCTCGCCCGCATGGTCCCGCCGGATTTTGCCCCCGACCGGCTGCAGCTCTTGCGACACGGCATGATGGAAAGCCTGCAAATCGCCATCCTGTCGACGGTTTTCGGCATCGCGCTGGCGCTGCCGCTGGGCTTGGCGGCGGCGCGAAACCTGAGCCCGGGGCCGCTCGCCTGGCTGGCGCGCACGGCGATCGCGCTGTTCCGCACGTTCCATCCCGTCATCGTCGCAATCCTGTTCGTCAAGGCGGTGGGGTTCGGGGCGCTGGCCGGCATCCTGGCGCTGATCGTCGCCTCCATGGGCCAGGTCGGGAAGCTACTGGCCGACGCCGCGGAAGAAATGTCGATGCGGCCGGTCGAGGCCGTGCGGGCGACCGGCGCGCCTTTGCTCTCCGTCATCGTCATGGGGGTGCTGCCCCAGGTCATGCCGCGCTTCATCGGCTTCTGCGCCTACCAGCTCGACGCCAACCTGCGAAATTCAGCGCTGGTGGGACTGGTCGGCGGCGGCGGCATCGGCGCCACGCTGTTCTCCGCCTTCCAGCGCTTCGAGTACGACTTCGTGCTCACCATCCTGCTCGCCATCATCGCCATCGTCATGCTCGGCGAGATCCTGTCCGGCTGGGTGCGGAGGCTGTTCCAGTGAGCGCCGCCGATGTCCGCGCCGGGAGCGAGCTGCGGCAGTGGCGGCGCTTCTCGACGTCCGAGCGGCTCATGCGCTGGGCGTTCTATCTCGCGGCGCTCGCAGCGGTCGTGTGGTCGGTGCAGACCATCGAGATCATCCCGGAATTTCTCTACGACGCACCCCAGCAGACAGTCGACCTGTTCGTGCGCATGTGGCCGATCGACTGGGCCTGGTACCCGAAGGTCGTGCACGACGCGCTCATCGAGACGCTGCACACCGCCACGCTGGGCACCATTCTGGCGGTGGCGCTGGCGACTCCGGTCGCCATCATGGCGGCGCCCAACCTCACGCGCTCGGCCGTTCTCAACCTCGCGGCACGCTTCATCCTGGTGGCGACGCGCTCGGTGCACGCCATGGTGTGGGCGCTGTTCTTCGTCGCCGTGCTCGGACCGGGCGCGCTCGCCGGCACGCTCGCCATCGCGGTGCACTCGATCGGGTTCACGGGAAAATTCCTGTCCGAGGCGATCGAGGACGTGCGGCCGGGACCGATCGAGGCGCTCACGGCGGCCGGCGCGCCCCCGCTGGCGATCCTGCTCAAAGGTTTTTGGCCGCAGGTGAAGCCCGCCTTCCTGGCCATCGCGATGTTCCGCTGGGACATCAACGTGCGCGAGTCGGCGGTGCTCGGCCTGGTCGGCGGCGGCGGTCTCGGCATGGCGCTCGATACCGCGCTGTCCAACCTGTACTGGGATCAGGCCGGGCTGGTGCTGCTCGTCATCTTCGCGGTGGTGATCGCCACCGAGATCGCAACGACATGGATCCGCGGCAAGATCATTTGATGCGGGACACCCGCCGCGAGCGCCGCGCAGCGCCATTGAACTCCCCTGCCCGCTTCGCTATACGGGCAGCGCGGCCTTCTGCGGCGCCCGCGCCGCCCGCGAAAGGTTCTCCCACCGCCTCGAAATCCGGCCGAAACGCAAGACAGCTCAGAGACTTGCCGATGCCCTCGACCTTCGACACCGTGGCCAGCATCATCGCCGAGACCTGCGACATCGAGCGCGACAAGATCAAGCCCGAGAGCCACGCCATCGACGATCTCGGCATCGACAGCCTCGACTTCCTCGACATCGCCTTCGCCATCGACAAGGCGTTTGCCATCAAGCTGCCGCTCGAACGCTGGACCCAGGAGGTCAACGACGGCAAGGCGACGACCGAACAATATTTCGTGCTCAAGAATCTGTGCGCCCGCATCGACGATCTCGTCGCCGCCAAGGGGACGGTCGGCGGTTAAGTGTTGTATTAGTGCTGCATGCAGCTTGAATATTTTCAGCTGATCGACCGCATCGTCGCACTCGATCTGGCTGGTCGCACGATTCGCACCGAGGCGCGGGTTCCGCTCGCCAGCAGCATCTTCGAAGGACACTTTCCCGGGCATCCGCTGATGCCGGGCGTGCTGCTCATCGAGGCCATGGCGCAGACCGCCGGCTGGCTAGTGATTGCGGCGACGCGCTTCGAACGGATGCCCTTCCTGGCCGCGGTCAAAGAGGCCAAGCTGCGCACCTTCGTGACGCCGGGCCAGCTCCTGGCGCTCAGCGCCGACCTGGTGCACGACGGCTCGGGCTATGCCGTCACTGCGGCCAGCATCGCGATCGACGGAAAAACCGTGTGCAATGCGGAGATCACTTTCAAGGTGACGGAATTCCCCAGCCCGCAGTTCCGCGCCACCATGGAGGCGTGGGCTGACCGCCTGGAATTCCCGCCGGAGGCGCGCCCCGCGCGCGCGCAGCAGCATGGCTGAGGCGGCGCGACAGGTTGTTGTCACCGGCATCGGCGTCGTGTCGTGCCTGGGCGAAGGCCCGGAGGCGCACTGGCATCACCTGACGACCACGGCGCCGGGCGCCGACACGGTCACGTTCGCGCCCTATGTGGTGCATCCGCTCGCCACGATCGAATTCGACAAGCAGATCCCGAAGAAGGGCGACCAGCGTCAGATGGAGCCGTGGCAACGCATCGGCACCTATGCGGCCGGGCTGGCCCTCGATTCCGCCGGCGCCAAGGGCAATGCCGAGCTCTTGGCGCGCATGGACCTCATCGTCGCCGCCGGCGGCGGCGAACGCGACTACGCGGTGGACGGCGTGATCCTCTCCGGCATGCGCAGCGCCGCGAACCCGGGCGCCTATCTCAACGAGCGGCTGATGAGCGACCTGCGCCCCACCCTGTTCCTGGCGCAGCTCTCGAATCTCCTGGCCGGCAACATCTCGATCGTGCACGGCGTCACCGGCTCTTCGCGTACCTTCATGGGCGAGGAAGCGGCGGGCGCGGACGCGCTGCGCATTGCGGCGGCGCGCATTGCCGCGCGGCAGAGCGAGATCATGCTGGTGGGCGGTGCCCACAATGCCGCGCGGCCCGACCTGCTCTTGCTTTATGAATCCGGCGGCTATGCGCTCAAGGGGGAATTTGCGCCGGTGTTCGCGCGCGCCGGGCGCGGCGCGGCCGGCAGTGGCCTGGCGCTGGGATCGCTCGGCGCCTTCCTGGTCCTGGAATCGCCCGACCACGCCGCCGCGCGCGGCGCCCGCCCGCTGGCAAGACTGTCGCGCGTGCTTTCCGACCGCAGCACGCGCCAGCCGGGCGCCGCCGGAGCCGTGCTCGAGCGCATGTGGGCCGAGCTCGCGCCGTCGCTGCATCCGGGGCAGCACGCGATCCTGTCGGGCGCGACCGGCGCCGAGCCGGCCACGGCGGAGGAGCGCGCATTCCTCGGCGCGCGGCACGTTCCGGTACGCGCCACTGGCACCCATATCGGGCACGGCGTGGAGGCGCAGTTCCCGATCAACGTGGCACTCGCCACGCTGCTGTTGCAGCATGGCCAATTATATCCGCCCGCCGATGCGGTCGAGCGTGAGGTTGCAATGGACGGCCCGTTGAGGCAGGTGGTCGTGACCGGCGTCGGTCACTGGCGCGGCGAAGGCATGGCGCTGGTCGAAGCGCTGGCGTGAGGGCAAGAACATGGAGTCGACACAGGACAAGGCGGGCCGGCCGCTGGTCGTGGTGACCGGCATGGGCGTCGTCACGTCGCTCGGGGCCGGCAAGGCCGAGAACTGGCAGAAGCTCACGGCGGGAATGTCCGGCATCAAGCCGATCCGCCGCTTTCCCACCGAGGGATTGAAGACCACCATTGCCGGCGCGATCGATTTCGTGCCGGTCGAGCCGTTCTGCTCGACCGAACTGGGCGAGCGCCTCGCCGTCATCGCCATCGAGGAAGCGGTGGGGCAGGCCGATATCGGCACGACCTTTCCGGGGCCGCTGTTCCTGGCGGTGGCTCCGATCGAGTTCGAATGGGAGCACCGCGAGGCCTTTGCCGCTGCCTCCGGCAGCAACGCGTCCGTCGACTATCAGGGGCTGCTGCGCGCCGCCTCCAGCGGCGCGTTCCGCGCGGTGCACGACCGCTGCATGTTCGGCTCGGTGGCCGAGAACCTGAGCGCCCGCTTCGGCACCCGGGGCTCGCCGATCTCGCTGTCCACCGCCTGCGCGTCGGGCGCCACCGCCATCCAGCTCGGCGTCGAGGCGATCCGCCGCGGCGAGACCGATGCGGCGCTGTGCGTCGGCACCGACGCCTCGGTCAACCCCGAGGCCCTCATCCGCTTCTCGCTGCTCTCGGCGCTGTCGACCCAGAACGATCCGCCGGAAGCCGCCGCCAAACCGTTTTCCAAGAACCGCGACGGCTTCGTCATGGCGGAAGGCGCCGGCGCCCTGGTGCTCGAGAGTTTGGCCGCGGCGCGGGCGCGCGGCGCGAAAATTCTGGGCGTCATCGAGGGCTGCGGCGAGCTGGCGGACTCGTTCCACCGCACGCGCTCGAGCCCCGACGGCAAGCCGATCATCGGCTGCATGCGCAACGCCATTGCGGATGCCGGCCGCCATGCCGACGAGATCGACTACATCAACCCGCACGGCACGGGCACGCCGGAGAACGACAAGATGGAGCACGTGGGCGCTGCCGCCGTGTTCGGCGAGCGCGCCAGGGAGGTGCCGACATCGTCGAACAAGTCGATGATCGGCCATACCCTGTCGGCGGCCGGCGCCGTTGAGGCGATCTTCACCCTGCTGACGCTGGAGCACCAGCGGCTGCCGCCGACCATCAACTACCTGGTGCCGGATCCGGCGATCCCGCTCGACGTGGTGCCCAACGCGGCGCGCGACGCGCGCGTCCGCTGCGCGCTGTCCAACTCGTTCGGCTTCGGCGGCCAGAACGTCTCGCTGGTGATGAGCCGCGAGCCGGCCTGAGCATGCGCGCGCTTACGCTCGTCGCCGACCGCAGGCTCGAGCTTGCCGATATCGCGCCGCCGCCGCCGCCGGGTCCCGGCGAGGTGCAGATCCGGGTCGGCGCGGTCGGCCTCAATCACATCGACCTGTGGGGCTATCGCGGCATGGCGTTCGCCAAGCGCAACCTGCCGCTGGTGGTCGGCGCCGAAGCGGCCGGCGAGATTTTTGCCGTCGGGCCGGACGTGGCGGGATTCAGGCCCGGCGACCGCGTCGTCATGTACGGGGCCCTGACCTGCGGCCAGTGCAAGGCGTGCCGCGAAGGCCGCGACAACCTGTGCGAAAACGTCGCCGGCGTCATGGGCTTTCACGTGGACGGCTTTGCCCGCGAAGCCGTGAACCTGCCGGCCCGCCTGGTGGTGCCGGTTCCGTCCGACGTGTCCCTCACCGAGGCGGCATGCGCGCCGATCGCCTTCGCCACGGTCGAGCACATGCTGTTCGACAACGCCAGGCTGGTGCCCGGCGAGACCATTCTGGTGCACGCGGGGGGCTCCGGCATCGGCACCGCGGCGATCCAGATGGCAAAGCAGATCGGCTGCACCGTGATCACCACCGTCGGCGACCACGACAAGGGCGAAAAAGCCAAGGCGCTGGGCGCCGACCACGTGATCAACTACCGCAGCGAGCGGTTCGAGGGCGTGGTGCGCAAGCTCACGGCCAAGAAGGGCGTCGACGTGGTGTTCGAGCACGTCGGCGCCGACACGTTCAACGGCTCGCTGCTCTCGCTCAAGCGCGGCGGGCGGCTGGTCACCTGCGGCGCTACCTCGGGGCCGACCGTCACTCTCAACCTGATGCAGCTGTTCCAGCAGCAGTATCGCATCTTCGGCTCGTTCGGCGCCTCGCTGCGCAACATCCGCGACGCGCTCGCCAAGATGCAGGCGGGATTGAAACCCGTGATCGACACCGAGGTCACGCTGGAAAATTTCGCGCACGGCCTCGAGCGGCTGGAAAGCCGCCGCGTGTTCGGCAAGATCGTCGTCAGGTTTTAACAGGACTTTCAGTCAAGTGACGCGGCGACGCAACGTGCTCCACCTCGCCCCGCTTGCGGGGAGAGGGCGATTTGCGAGCGGAGCATTTGCGAAGCGAAGCAAATCGGGTGAGGGGGCGTTTCCACAGGCTCAGAATCGCGGCGAAGCCCCCTCACCCGGATTCCGTCGCTCCGCTTCGCTGCGCTCGGAATCCGACCTCTCCCCGCACGCGGGGAGAGGTCGAGCAAGTGGCGCGCTCGTGCCTCACCAGCAACGTCGAGCGCGATGAAGACAGGCGCGGGTGCACGGCTCTCTTCACCGCTCAAGCAGGCGATGGACGCCGTCGTCGGCCGGGTCGCCGTATGGCTGCTCAAGGCAATCCGGCGCACCGATCCGGACCGCATGGCTGATCTCGGCGCCGCGGTCCTGCGCCGCGTCGGCCCCTGGCTGCCCGAGCATCGCACCGGACGCGCCAACCTGGCGGCGGCGTTCCCGCAGAAATCCGCCGCCGAGATCGAGGAGATTCTTAGGGGCGTGTGGGACAACCTCGGGCGGCTCGGCGCCGAGTATGCCCACCTCGACCGGCTATGGGACCTCGACCTGACCGACCCGACGCGCGGCCGCATCGAGGTCGCGCCCGGCACCATCGAGCGCTTCCTGCGCCTGCGCGATGACGGCAAGCCGGCGCTGGTGTTCGCCGCCCACCTCGCCAACTGGGAGCTGCCGGCGCTGTGCGCGGCCGCCTATGAGCTCGACGCCGCCCTGCTCTATCGCACGCCCAACATCGCCGCAGTCGCCAATGCGGTGCGCGCCATACGGGCGCCCAGGATGGGAACGCTGATCCCGCACGGGATCGGCGCGCCGAGCGCCGTGGCAGCGGCGCTCGAGCGCGGTGCCCACGTGGGCATCCTGGTCGATCAGTTCTTCTTTCACGGCGTGGAGGTCGAGTTCTTCGGACGGCGCTGCAAAGCCAACCCGATCATCGCGCGGCTGGCGCAGCATTTCGACTGCCCGATCCACGGGACGCGCGTCATCCGCCTGCCCGACCATCGCTTCCGTGCCGAGCTCACCGAGGAGATCGCGCCGGTCCGCGACCGCGACGGCCGCATTGACGTGCAGGCCACCACGCAGGCCATCACCACCATCATCGAGGGATGGGTGCGCGAATATCCCGAGCAGTGGCTGTGGCTGCACCGGCGTTGGCGGTAGCGGCTGCGTTTCAAATGAACACGGAGACCAGGATGCCGGCGATGATCAGGCCGACGACCGAGTACTTGAGGGTGTAGTAGGCGTTCTTGTTCCACGCCTTCATGCGCTTGCCGGCGAGCCGCAGGTGATAGACGTAGCCGAAGATCTTGTTGAACACGCCGATCCGCTCGCCCGTCTCGTTCTCGGTGGCGCTTTCCTTGATGATGTGGCGGCTGACCCAGCGATTGACCGCGGCCATCGCGCGGTTGCGCAGGGGCCGCTCGATGTCGCAGAACAGGATGATGCGGGTCTGGTCGGTGGTGTTCTCGGCGTAGTGGATGAAGGTCTCGTCGAACAGCAGATCGTCGCCCTCGCGCCAGGAATAGGCAATGCCGTCCACCAGGATGCGGCACTCCCCGGGATGCGTCGGCGTCACCAGGCCGAGGTGGTAGCGCAAGGAACCGGCGAACGGATCGCGGTGCTGGACCAGCCGCGCGCCCGGCGACAGGGTGGCGAACATCGCGCCCTTGATGCAGGGGATCGACTCCAGCAGCGCGACGGTGCGCGGGCACATGCGTTTGGCCGAGGGCAGCGAGTCGTCGTACCATTTGAGATAGAAGCGCTTCCAGCCGCTGCGGAAGAACGAGTTGAAGCCCCAGTCGTTGTAGCCGTCGGCGGCCTTGATGCGCCCTTCGTCGAACAGCGCAATCGCCTCGTCGCGGATCGCCTGCCAGTTCTCGCGCAGCCTGGCGAGCTCCGGAACCACGCTGACCGGCAGCATCGGCTTGTTGGGAACGGCGGAGAAGGCGTACATCAGCACGTTGTACGGCGCCATGATCGTCGAATGGTCGGTCAGTTGCCGCCCCAGCGCGAGGCGCACGCGGCCGCGATAATGGATCACCAGGGCCGACGCGGCGAATGCGTAGAGAACCAGCATTTGCGGTGCGACCAAGCGGAACAGCATCCCTCCCCTCCAAGAAGCCCATGCGCCTGCTGTCCGACCGCGTGGGCGGCAAGGGCGCCCGGCGGCAGCGGGCGGATCATAGGCAGCGACGGTGCTGCCTGGCAATTCGCGCGGCGACGCGGCGTGCCGGCGCAAGCGTCTCGCGGGCCTGCCGCCGCCAGTCCCTGCGGCCAAAGCGCAAAGAGCTGAGCTTGAGCGCCCGCTCGTGGCGCGTGGCGAGGCTTTGTGAGTTCAACGCCCGCATCCTGCCCGAGGCCGGCTTCGAACTGTGGACAAGTCGATCGTGCCTGGCGCTGCCGGCCGAACTCGCCTGTGGCATGACCGCCTCACCGCCAACCGGGCGGCGGCGGAACGCGAGGCGGGCGAGGTCGTCGAAGGGCGTGCGCGGACCGTCGAGCCTGCCGCCGACCGAGCGGATCGGCATGGCGGGGCGTGACTTCGCCTCCATTATCGGAGATAATGAGGCATCATGGATATGAATGGCGCGATTTTCGGCGTCGTTTTCTACTCGGCATTGTATTAGGCTCCCGTCAGGGACAGGAATTTGAGCCAGCACACGACATATTCCGACGCGGTCGCGTCGTCGTTGCGCCTGCGATTGCCGGGACTGAAGGCGGCGCTGCAGGCGCCGCTGCTCGTTGCCTTTGCGTATTTC
>DATFWC010000700.1:0-5150 GCA_035259885.1 Xanthobacteraceae bacterium | reverse complement strand
TGTGGGCGCAGCACCTGCTCCGGCTTCTTGCCGTCGCGGTCGAACCGCCAGATGAGCTCGCCCGGGCCGGTGCGCATTTCGAGCACGGCGTGCGGCGCCACCGCCTTGCCGAGGTTGGGGAACGTCGCATAGGCGCCGGTGTGGTCGACCACCGTCACCTCGGCGGCGCCGATCGGCAGTGACGGCGTGTCGTTGAGCGCCGTGCGCAGGCCCATTTTCTTTGCCGTCTGGATGATCTTCGCCCGGCCGATCTTGGGATTGCCGTTGCCCATGGCGATCGACAGCTTGACCGGAATGACGTTGATCGAGCGCACCAGCGCCTGGGTCAGCGTCATCGAGCCCGAATAGGAATTCGAGTAGTTGTGCGGGCACCAGTTGCCGATGCACACCGGCGAGTCGACCATGATCGAGGTCGGCTTGAATCCTTCCGAGAACGCCGTCGCATAGACGTAGGGCTTGAACGACGAGCCGGGCTGGCGCAGCGCGTCGGTGGCGCGGTTGAACTGGCTCTGGCCGTAATCCTTGCCGCCCACCATGGCGCGCACAGCGCCGTCGATGTCCATGAGCACGGTGGCGGACTGCTTGGCGCCGTATTCGTGGCCGTATTCGCGCAGCTTGGATTCGATCACCATCTCGGTGTTGCGCTGCAGGTTGACATCGAGCGCGGTGCGCACCACGAACACCCGCTCGATCACCGACTTCGGCAGCGTGTCGACGATCTTCTTCACCTCGTCGAACGCCCAGTCGAGATAGTAGTTGGGCGCGCGCTCGTCGCGCCGGTCGACGACGTTGGCCGGATTGCGCCGCGCGCCGAACACCTGGCCCTCGGTCATGAACCCGGCTTCCACCAGGTTGTCGAGCACGACATTGGCGCGCGCGCGCGCCGCCGGCAGGTTGATGTGCGGCGCGAACCGTCCCGGCGCCTTGAACAGCCCGGCCAGCATGGCGGCCTCGGCGAGGTTCACGTCGCGCGCCGACTTGCCGAAATAGAACTGCGCCGCCGCGTCCACCCCGAACGTGCCGCCGCCCATGTAGGCGCGGTCGAGGTAGAGCTTGAAGATCTCGTTCTTGGTGAGGCGCGTCTCCAGCCACATGGCGAGAAACGCCTCCTTCACCTTGCGCTCGATCGTCCGCTCGTTGTTGAGGAACAGGTTTTTCGCCAGCTGCTGGGTGATCGAGGAGCCGCCCTGCACCACGCCCCCGGCGCGCGCATTGGCCGTCATGGCGCGGACTAGGCCCGACGGGTCGATGCCGACGTGCTCGTAGAAGCGCCGGTCTTCCGTCGCCAGTACGGCCTTGATCAGGTGGTCGGGGAAGTCTTCCAGCGGGATCGCATCGTTGTGCTTGATGCCGCGGCTGCCGACTTCGTTGCCGTAGCGGTCGAGGAACGTGACGGCGAGCTCGGATTTCTTCAACCAGTCGTCGTCCGAGGTCTCGCGGAAGGCGGGAATCGCCAGCGCCAGCATGGCGATGAGCCCGCCCATCCCCAGCGTGGCGGCTTCCGAGGCGGCCTCGTTGAGCCAGCGGCGCCAGCCGCCGACATGGAACCGGTCCATGAAGGTGGAGAACCGCTCGTAATATTCGCGCGTCCAGGCCAGGGTCTGGAAGACGGCAAAATCGATGCGTGAATCGAGATCGAGCAGGAAACGCTCGAACCGGGATTTCCAGCCGTCAGGGAACAGCTCGCGCATAGGCTCTCATTATTGCACATTTTCAGCGAAAACGCGGCCAAAGGGGGGCGGTTCCGCCGGGTTTATGCTTCTAGCCGATCCGCCCCCTCAAGGCCAATGGCCCCACAGTATAAGGTGAATGGGCGGCGTGGACGTGGTTAGGGCCGTGATCGGTGGCAAGCCGGCGTGCTCCGACAGTTCAACGTCATCTACGACCACGAACCAGGGTGGTTTCGCCGGTCGCAGGTCGGCTTCGACCGGTACATCATTAATAGGCAGCGGCAATGGGCAGCGGGCGCTTGTGCCTGTCGCGCGACGACCTCGACGCCGCATCCAGTCGCCGCCGCCCCACGCCCTCCCTGACACCAAGCTGACCGCGCGGCGACAATTACTTCCGGCTATCATTGGAATGAATGATGCGACGCCGTCGTGCCGATGAGACACTTGCGGCGAGGCCTCGATTTTTCACGCACCTTGTCCGCGTCATGAATCTCGATCAGCAGGCGCTCCAGGCCGCAACGCAAACGCTTGACCGGCTGCTGCGCGCCGAGGTCGAGGAACAGCGCGCCTATATGTTCCATTTTTCCGATGGCCGGATCAGCCTGGAGCTGGAGTGGATCGACATCCAGTCCATCATGCAGGCGGTGATCGCGAGCTACGTCGCCCACGCCAACAAGACCACGACCGGCCCCGCCGCCGGCACCTGACTGCGCCGGCGCGACGTCTCGGTGGAGCGCGATTGCAATCCGGACGCGAGTCCGCAGGGTTCCTCGGCGTCAACCGCCTGATATCGTTCCCCCTTACAACGGCAAGACGAAGGCTCGCGGCGTGCAAGCTTAATCTGCGATCTAAGCCTACTATAACGAATGGATATATGCCGTTCGCATGTTTGGGCTTTGCGTCGGAAGAATTGTCGATTACAAGAGGAGAACAAAACAAGTCACAGGAACGTCGCTGCCGCTCCGGTTCGCCGGTCGGTGCGTGGCGGGGGGCGAGAACAACAAAAGACGTGTCAAACTGAACGGGACTGGGGGAATAGCGTGCAAACGTTAAGAGCGGTGGTCGCGCCCGCACCGGGCGTGCGCCGCCAAGCGTCTCGTCTGTTCGTTCCACACGCGGTCACCCCGGCCAACCGACGGGGAGCCTGATGACCGCAGCCAGATATCGAATCGGCCCGCGCCAGCTGGCCACAAGCCTGGCCCGCACGCACGCTCCGGACGGCGCGCGTGACGCGGCGGATTTTTCCACCGGCCAGTCGACCGTCTCCGCCGCCTGTTCGCCTTCCCGTCCATACCCGATCGCCGCCGTCGCCGGCGTGCTCCGCCTGCGTGTGGCGGAAGACGGGCCGGAGGAGACGCTGGGCGATCGCGAGCTTCTCGCCAAGCTTCGCGACCTTCCGGTTCCTGCGGAATCGGCGCTCCGCCGCCTGTTCGACCTCACCCCGGCGGAAGCGCGGCTTGCGCGCAGGCTCGCCAGCGGCGACAGTCTCGAGCAGGTCGCTCAATCCTTGGACGTGAAGATGACCACGGCGCGCACGCAGCTCGCCGGCATCTTCGCCAAGACCGGAACCCGCCGCCAGGCGCAGCTGGTCGCGATCCTGAGCCGCCTGGCGCATCTCGCCTGAGCGTTGCGCGGTTCCGCCGGTGCGGGCGAATCGCTCGCCTGCCCCGGGGGAAAACCCTTGCGCGCGGCGATTGCCGTTTCCGCGGTTGCACCGTCCTTTTGTGACGCCGTGATGTCAACGAAGTTCCCTTTTTCCGGTGCAAAGCCCAATAAATTTTAACGCAAATCATTCGTTTAAATGATGCGCAAAGTTTAAGCGTCGGTCAGGCTTTGCCCCAAGCCAGGGGAGACCGTGGGGCTTTCAGCATTCCGGCATGGCAGCGCGGGGCACGCCCGGCGCGTGATGGCGCGCGTTCGTGCCGTGCCGGTTGCTGAGAGGCGCGCGGTCCTCCCGTAAACCAACACAGCGGGGAAAGGCATCGTCATGTTCCAGGTTTTCTTCGTCAACTTCGACCAGTCGATCCAGGCTGCCATCGATGCCGCCTCCCCGGGCGACACCATCCTGGTCGGTCCCGGCACCTACAACGAGAGCCTGACGATCAACAAATCGATTCACCTGATCTCGCTCGACGGCGCGGGCAGCACGATCATCAATGGCGTCGGCAACAATCCGAATTTCAGCGCCAGCATCATGGTGACGGACAGCACCGCGCACGTCACCATCGGCGAGGACGGCCACGGCTTTACCATCAATGCCGGCGACCACGAGACCGCCGGTATCGTGCTCGCCGGCAACAACTCGTTTGTGCACATCGAGAGCAACGACATCGAAGGCAACGGCACTGCTGCGCAGAACTTTCTCAACCATGACATTCTCATGGGCGGCGGCCAGAGCCACATCGACGTGATCGGCAACGAGATCTGTGGCGAGGCGCAGATTCTCGTTTACGTGAACGGCCAGCTCAACGTCGGCAACCCGTCGCAGGACGTCAATTTCACCAATAACTCTTTCACCGGAACCGCTGTCGGCAACGGCAGCAACAACGGAGCGCTGCTCGTTCTGGATGCTTCGTTCAGCACGGTTGGCGACAATGTTTTCTCTGGTGTGGGCGGCGCCGCCGTGGTGCTGCAGCAGCCCGGCGACACCATCACGTTCGGCAACGATTTCGCGCCCTTCGGCCCCGGCACCGACATCGTCACGGTCGATACGGCATTTACCCTGGTCGGCCTCAATGCCGAGAATCTGGCGGGTGAGTTCGCGGCTGGCGGCGTGACCTTCACGGGCAATGAGCTTGCCAATGAGATCACCGGCAACAAGACCTTCATTCCGGCGTTCAGCGACAATTTCAATGACACCCTGAGCGGCCTCGGCGGCAACGACACGCTCAACGGCCTCGGCGGCGACGATCAGCTCAAGGGCGGTGCCGACGACGACACCCTCAACGGCGGCAGCGGCACCGACACGGCGGTGTATCAGCAGGCGATCACGGCCGGCATGGTCCAGACCGATGGGTCCGGTGGCTGGACCGTCACCACCGGCGGCGCCGAGGGCACCGACACGCTGTCGGACGTCGAGACCGTCGTCGGCGGGGCGCCCGATCCCATCCTGCTGGTCGGCAACGGCGGCTTCGCCACCCTGCAGGAGGCGATCGACGCCGCGCAGGATGGCGACACGATCATGGTGGCGCCCGGCACCTATGGCGACTTCGTCGACGTCACCAAGGCCGTGACCATTCTGGCCGCGGAAAATTTCGGCCAGCCTGCCAACGCCCACACCGGGGATGAATCCATCCTTTCCGGCGGCGTCCGCATCTCGCATGCCGCCGTCACCATTGACGGCTTCACCATCGCCGGTACTTTCGACTCCCAGGGCTTCAACGGCACCGACCTCGACAACGGGGTGCTGGTCACGGCCAACAACTTCACTTTGCAGAATTCGATCCTCGACGGCGACGGCCTCGGCGACGTGCGGCCGCT
>DATFWC010000699.1:0-2075 GCA_035259885.1 Xanthobacteraceae bacterium | reverse complement strand
TGAAGTTCCTGCCATTCTTGCGGCACCCTCTTCGCAGGAACTTCAAATCCAAACCACACTAGAAATCATATGCTTGCTAGTGTCGCTTTGATTCGGAAGTTCGCTCTCGAGCGGGCTGCAAAATGAAGCGAACTTCCGAACCGGGACACTAGCGCTCGCGATTGCTCATCAGTTCGGGCCGGCCGGCGAGAAAATGCGAAAGGTTGGCGTCGAACTGGCGGAACGCATCTTCGGCGTAGCGGTCATAGGTTCCGGCGAGATGCGGCGTGACGATCGTATTGGGGGCGCGCCACCATGGGCTCCCGGGCGGCAGCGGCTCGTGCTCGAACGCATCGAGCGCGGCACCGGCGATGCGCCGCTCCTGCAGCGCGGCCATGAGGGAGGGTTCGTCCACGACGCCGCCGCGGGCGAGGTTGATGAGATAGCCCGAGGGCTTCATCGCGGCGATGACGTCCCGGCTGACGATCCCCTGCGTTTCAGCGTCGAACGGAACGAGGAGAATGAAAAAATCGAGATCGCGCACCGCCACAGCGAGATCGGCGCGGGCAACGAAGCGGTCGAAGCCCGGCAATGGCCGGGACGTGCGCGAGATGCCGACCACCGTCATGCCGAAGGCCTTGCAGCGCGGCGCCAACGCCTCGGCGATCAGCCCGACGCCGAGAATACCGACGGTCTTGCCGTGCAGCAGGCTGGGCGTCCAGCGCCGATAGATGCCCTTGTCCTGCGCATGGACCACACGGGAAAAATCGCGGGCGAGCGCCAGCATGAGCATGAACGCCATTTCCGACGTGGGTACGCCGTGGATGCCGCGCGTTGCCGTGACGATGACATCGGGGCCGAGCGACGGCGCGTCCATGATGCCGTCGAGCCCGGTGCCCAGCGCATTGACCCATTTCAATCTGCGCGCGCGCGCGAAGAGGTCACGGCGGCGCAGTTGCGCGCCGAACGACAGGAGAATATCGGCCTGATGAATTTCGCCTTCCAGCGCGTCGAGACTGGCCACGGTGACGACGGAGAAATCCGGGTGTTTCGCCAGGATCGCGTTGCGATAGAATTCCGCCTGCTCGGCAATGGTGACGAAGACAACGACGTTCATCGGCTTGCCTCTCCGCAAGCCCGCATCGCACATTCGTCATCCGCTGTCGATTCCGTCGGACCGGACGCGAGGACGAGCATGGACACGATGGTTGCCGCACGCCTGCACCGGATCGGAGAGCCGATGGTGCTCGAGCGCCTCCCGGTGCCGAAGCCGCGGCCGAGCGACGTGCTGGTGCAGGTGAAGGCCTGCGGCATCGTGCCGAATCTCGGCAATGTGCTCACGCACTGGCAGACCTGGTTTCCCGAGCTGCCGCTGCCGAAGCTGCCGGCGATCTTCGGTCTCGATGTCGCCGGCGTGGTGGCGGACGCCGGCGAGCTCGTCCAATGGTTCGCGCCGGGCGACCGCGTCTATGTCAACCCGGGACTCACCTGCGGCTCGTGTCCGTCGTGCCGCGCCAACGATCCGCTCAACTGCCGCAACTACACGTTCAAGGGCTATTTCGGCTTCGGCCCCGAATCGCAAAAATTGTTCGACGCCTATCCCTATGGCGGCCTCGCCGAATACACCACGGCGCCGCAGCAGAATCTCGTGCGCCTGCCCGAGAACGTGACGTTCGAGCAGGCGGCTCGCTTCGGCTATCTCGGCACCGCCTATGCGGCACTGCGCAAGGCCAATGCCGGGCCGCAGTCGGCCGTGCTGATCAACGGGATCAGCGGCACGCTCGGGCTGGGCGCGGCGCTGATCGCGCTGGGGCGCGGCGTGGGGCGCATCTTTGGCACCGGCCGCGACGCAAAACTGCTCGAGCGGGTGAAGCGACTGGCGCCGTCGCGCATCGAGGTGCTGCCGCTGGGCGAGCGCTCCATCGCCGAGCGCGTGCGCGCCGCGACCGGCGACTTCGGCGTCGATATCCACATCGACTGCCTCGGGCCGGGCTCGCCGGCCGCCACCATGATTGACGCCATCTATGCGCTGCGGCGCGGCGGCATCGCGGTCAACATCGGCGGGATGGGCGAGAAGGGGCCGCTCGACGTGCACT
>DATFWC010000698.1:0-12563 GCA_035259885.1 Xanthobacteraceae bacterium | reverse complement strand
TCGCGTTCGGCGCGCGCGGTTCCGGCCTAGTAATCTTGGCGCGCTACGTGCTCGACGGCCTCGGGCTCGATCCCGACCGCGATTTTGGGGCGATCTATCTCGACCGCGCCGGCGACGGCCCCGCCATGGTGCTCGACGGACGCGCGGCGGCATTGTGGGGCGGCGGCATCGGCTGGCCCGGCTTCACGACGGTGGCCAAGGAAGGCGGGCGGTTCATTGCACCGAGCGCGGACGAATCCGCACGCATCCGTGCCAAGCACGGGTTCCTGAAGCCCATCACGGTCGCGGCCGGCAGCTATCCGGGCATCGACGCGCCGCTGCAATCGGTCGGATCCTTCAGCTTCATTCTCGCCCGGCCGACGCTTGCCGACGACACCGCCTACCGCCTCGCCCGCGCGCTTCATCGCGGCGAGGCTGCGCTGGCACAGAAGCTCGACCAGGCGCGCGAGACCACTGCCGCCAACACGGTTGCCGCCGCACCGCGTCAGGACCTCATCCATCGGGGTGTGCTGCGCTACCTGCGCGAGGCCGACGTGGTGCGGTGAGGCCCGGTTGTCGGGGCCTCGCCGCCGCAGGAATCTCCATCGACTAAACTCGGATTTAGTCGGATCTGCGCCGGCGCGACGTGACGGCGAATTTAAATTCCTGCATCGCAATTTAGTGTCGCGACG
Source organism: Xanthobacteraceae bacterium (assembly GCA_035259885.1). Classification (GTDB taxonomy): domain Bacteria; phylum Pseudomonadota; class Alphaproteobacteria; order Rhizobiales; family Xanthobacteraceae; genus DATFWC01. The sequence goes on along the minus strand of DATFWC010000698.1, from coordinate 11,892 downwards.
CCGACCGCGGGCCTATGCGTGCGGCGCAACGGGCGTCGGGAGCAAGAACATCGCAGGAAGGAAACCACCCATGATCGCCGCAAACAGACACCTCGCCGCACTCGCCGGCTTCGCCGCATTGGCGTGCGCATCGCCGGGCCACGCGCAAACGCGCACTGATCATGCCGGCGCCACGCGGGCGGAAGTCATCTACGAATGCAATCGCGCGGCCGCCAGCGAATATCCCTGGTTCGAAGACGTGAATCGTGCCGACGCGTACCGGGTCTGCATGGCCGAACATGGTCAACCGGAATGATGCGCGCACACGCTGACGATGCCGTCGGCGTCACCCTTGTTGCCATCGAGCGCGATAGCGGCGTAGCTGGCGAGCGATGGCGTGGCGGGCGATCTCGTTGATGCCGCACGGGATGTCCGGCTCTCCGCGGGACTGGCGATCGTGGCGCTCGCGTTCGCTTACGCTTTCTGCTTCCCCGCGCGGTTGGTGAAGCGGGCATTGCCGAGCCCGGTGCCGATCGTCAGCACGCCCCAGTGCCGGATCTCCTGCATGAAGGGCAGGGCGCTCAGGCCCTGCACCACGGCGTCATTGTGCATCAGCACCACCGTGTCGTGGTCCGCGATGGTCGGGATCTCGTCGCGTACGAGCGTCGGCAGGTGGAAATTCTTGGAATCCCAGTTGCCGGGAAGGTTTTGCGCTCCGCGGTCGATCGAACCGTCCGGGTTGATTTTTCCCGGACAGCCGATGCCGATGAAGGGCGCGAGCCCGAGCCCTTCCTTCTCGGCGCGCGCGACCAGCTTGCGCAACATGGCGCACAGGCGGTTCACCGCTTCCTCGCGCGTCACCTTGTCTTCGTCGGCGTGGCGCCACAGCTCGAAACGCCAAACTTCGGCTTTTGCCAGCTCCGGCGACTTCTTGAGATTGAGCTGGATCACGCCGGCTCGGATGTTGGTTCCGCCGATATCGACGGCCAGAATGGCGTCGTGGCCCTTGAACAGCCACGACGGCGCCAGATGTGCGGCGCCGATCAGGCCGGCCTCGTTCGGGTTGAAGCGGATGGGCTGCAGGTCGACGTCGACCTGGTCGGCCATGAGGATGACGCGGGCGCGCGCAATCGCCCGCTCGCCGACGCGGCTGGCGCGAAAGCCGCCGCCCACCTGGATGCACTCGGTGCCGGCCCACGCCTTGAGCTTGAGGAAGCGGCGGATGACCAGGGCCAAATCCTGGGCAAAATCCTCGATCGCGCCGTGCAGCACGGCGGCCCCATCGGCATCGCCTTCCGCCAGCAGGACATCGAGCTCCTTTTTGCCGATGTCCTCGGTCGGCTCGTCGCCGAACGGATCTTCTCCGGCCTTGCGCAGCGGCTTGCGCCATTTCTCGAGAACTTCGCGGAAGGCCCCCTTGCTGGCGCGGTCGCCGAGAAAGCCGTCCTCGTCCTTCATCTCGATGTTGTAGCTGTCGACCTCGACCGACGGCAGGCGGTCGGAGCCGTGCGCCATCAGGGTTTCGGCCGCGGAATCCGGCATGATGATCTCGTCCCACTCGTCTCGCGCGAGCCTTCATCAACGGGAGCCGCTGGCGAAAGTTTCATCGCGATGTCGGCCGTTCTTGCCGCAGCCCGCCGAGCCGCATGACTCAAGGCCCGCCGGCCTCTATGATCGGTGCATCCCGGCCCGGCCGGCACCGGAATAAGCTTTTGCCCACCGGTGTTCTCAAGGCTGATCCAGGCGGGCGGTGTCCGTCATCAGGGAGGAAATCCATGCAGCGTAACATTATCCGGCTCGCCACGGGCGTCTTCGCGATCGCCCTGATCGCCGGCTCGGCGGCCGTATGGGCGCAAAGCGCCCCACCGATCCGCATCCGCGGCACCATCGAGAAGGTCGACGGCAACACGCTGGTCATCAAGGCGCGCGAGGGCAACGAGGTCACGGTGACGACCCCGGACAACGTGCGCGTGATGGGCTTCGTCAAGGCGTCGATCGAGGACATCAAGCCCAACTCCTACATCGGGGTCACCGCCGACCCGCAGCCCGACGGCAGCCAGAAGGCGGTCGCCATCCACATCTTCGGCGAGGCGCAGCGCGGGACCGGCGAAGGTCACCGCCCGTGGGATCTGCGCCCCGGCACCACGATGACCAACGCCGCCGTGGACACGATCGCCACCGGCGTCGAGGGGCGGGTCATCACCGTGAAGTACAAGGCGGGCGACAAGACCGACGAGAAGAAGGTCATCGTCCCGCAGAACATCCCGATCGTCGCCTATACGCCCGGCGACAAGAGTGAGCTGAAGCCGGGTGCTGCCATCATCATTTTCAACGCCAACAAGCAGCCAGACGGCTCGCTGCAGGCGCCTGCCGTCAATGTCGGCCGCGGTCTCACGCCGCCGATGTGAGTGAACACAAACGCCGCAAAGCGGCCGTGCGCGCCCCCGAGGGCGCGCACGTGATTTCGGGAGAAGCTCAATGCTGGTCGTGACGCGTCTCGCCCTAGTGGCGATCCTGTCGGTATGGACTTTATCGGCGTGGGCGCAGCAGCCACCGCTGCGCCTGCGCGGCACCATCGAGGCACTCGACGGCAATGTCCTGTCGGTCAAGACGAACGACGGCGCCGCGCATAAGATCACGCTCACCGACAACGTGACGGTGGTCGCCGTGGTGAAAGCCACGCAGGCCGACATCAAGGAAGGCTCGTATCTCGGCAGCGCCGCCATGCCGCAATCCGACGGCAGCCAGAAGGCGCTCGAGGTGCACATCTTCCCCGACTCTATGCGCGGCACCGGCGAGGGGCACCGGCCTTATGCGCCGGTCCAGGGCGGCACCATGACCAACGGGACCGTCAATGCGACCGGCGCGGCGGCTGACGGCCACGGCATGACGGTGCGCCATCGCGACGGCGAAACCAAGATCGTCGTGCCGGCCGGCGTTCCGATCGTGCGCTACGTGATCGGTGACAAATCGGATCTGAAGGCGGGCGCCGCCTTCACGGTGCTCAGCGCCACCAAGAAGCCCGACGGCACGCTGGAAGCCGCGCGCGTCAATGTCGGGCGCGACGGCGCCGTGCCGCAGTAATTCGACGCAGGCTGCGCCGCTTGCTCCTGACCTCTCCCCGCGTGCGGGGAGAGGTGGCGCAAGTGGCACTGTCGCGCGCCTCAAAACGTGCGCCAATCGCCCGAATCCTCGAACGCGGCGGCGGCGCGGAATATCGTTGCCTCGTCGAAGGGACGGCCCACCAGCATCAGGCCGATCGGCCGCTCGTCTTCCTGGCCGCACGGCATGCTGATCGCCGGGTGACCCGTGACGTTGAACGGGCTGGTGTTGCGGATCGGCTCCCAGCTCCGCCGCGTGATCTCCTCCGGGCCGGCGTCGCGCGCGGGCAGGGGAGTTGCCTTCATGACGCAGGTCGGCAGGAGGATGAGGTCGTGTCCCTGCAGCACCTCGTCGTAGGCGCGGCGCAGCCGACGCCGGAGGTTCTGCGCCTTGGCGTAATAGTGTCCGCCCCAGCGGTCGAGCGTGTACTGGCTGAACAGGCAGGCGATCTTCAGGGTGTCGGCGAATTCGTCGGCGCGTCCACGCCACGCCCGCGCGGCGTCCAGCAGGCTGGTGACATAGAGGCCCTCGTGCGCCAAGCCGGCGCCGTTGGTCTGCAGCAGCGTGATAACGGCGCTGTCGCTGCGGATGCCGGCCCAGATCGGATGGCCGAGCATGTGCATCGGAACCGAGACCTCCTCGACGGTGGCGCCGAGCGTCTCGAAATGCCGCGCCGCCGAAAATACCTTGGCGTCCACGTCGGCTTCCGAGTTGGGATGGCCAAAACCTTCGCGCAGCACGCCGATGCGCAGGCCTTTCGCGCCGGCTTCGCACGCCGCCACGTAGTCGCCGCGCCTGACGTCGCGCTGGCGCGAGTCGAGTCCGTCCGGGCCGGCGATCACGTCGAGCAGCAGCGCGTTGTCGCGCACATTGGCGGTCATCGGGCCGCACGTGTCGATGGTGATCTCCAGCGGCGCGATGCCCGTATAAGGCACCAGCCCGAACGTGGGTTTCAACCCAACGATGCCGCAGTGATTGGCCGGGATGCGGATCGAACCGGCCTGGTCGCCGCCGATCGCCATGTCGACCTCGCCGGCCGCCACCAGCGCGGCGGAGCCGGATGAGGAGCCGCCCGCCGAGTACCCGGGCTTGCGCGGATTGTGCACCGGCCCGCTCACCGCCGTGTGGCTGCCGCCCGAGACGCAGTAATACTCGCACACGGTCTTGCCGGAAATTTCGCCGCCGGCGTCGAGGATGCGGGTCACGATGGTGGCGTCCACCTCCGGTACGTAGCCCTGCAGGATGGCGGCACCGATCGTCATCGGCACGCCGGCGAGACAGACATTGTCCTTGAGCGCGATGCGCCGTCCCGACAGTTTGCCGCTCGTCCGGCGCGAAATCTTCGTCCGGGCCGCCCACGCGCCCAAAACATTCTCGTGCGGCGCAGGCAGCCAGAAGGTGCGCGGCTCGGTCACGGCCGGCACCTCGTCCGGCACGGCGTCGAGCGCCGCGTAGGCGCCGGCCAGCGGCGCCACGATGCGGGCGGCGGCCTGGAGATAGTCCTCGCTCGGGTTCATGCCGAGCCTCTGCGCGCAGGCGCGCAGGTCGGCAATGCTCGGTGCGGTGAACATTTGCGCGTCAGTACACGCCGGGCGTGCCGCCGCCGTCGACCGCGACCGCCACGCCCTGGATTTGCCGCGCGCCGGGTGAGCACAGGAACACGGCGAGGGCCGCGATGTCATCCGGCTGGGCGATGCTGCGCACGCCGGAGCGCTGCATGATCTGCTGCCGGATCTCGTCCACGGTCTTGCCCAGGGCCTGCGCGCGCTGCGCCCACAACGTCGTGGTGCGCTCGGTCTCGGTGGTGCCCGGATGGATGGCGTTGACGTTGACGCCGTCGCGCTTGCCGAGCTGGGAGAGGCCCTTGTTGAACGTCGCCATGGCGCCGTTGACGGAGGAGCCGATCAGGAATTCCGGATCGGGGGTGCGCGCTGCGCCGCCGATCACATTGACGACGTGGCCCTGTGTCGCCTTGAGCAGGGGCCAGAACAGGCGCGTGAGCCGGACGGCACCGAGAAATTTCAGCGCGAAGCCGTCGTTCCACGCATCGTCGGGGAGGTCGAGAAAGGCGCCGGCGCGCGTCGCGCCTGCCGAGTTGACCAGAATGTCGCAGCGCCCGTGCCGCTCGCTGACGGTCTTGAACAGGTGCTCGCAGGCGTCGAGCTTGCGCAGGTCGCCCGCCACCGTCATCGGCGCCGCGCCGCCGCTCTTCATCGTCTCGGCGGCGGCCGCCAGATTTGCGGCCGACGAGGCGGCGAGAACCAGGCTGGCGCCCTCGCGGGCGAACGCCTGCGCCACCGCCCGCCCGATGCCCCGGCTGCCGCCGGTCACGACCACCACCTTCCCGGCAAAATCGCCCGGCATCGCATTTCTCCCTTTGCTGGTTTCACATCTTCGGCAGGTGCTGCAGCGCCGTCTCGACCAGGGTCTTGGCCGGAAACGTGCGCTCGAGCTCGTCCGTCTTCTCCTCCGCGTAGGCCAAGGCGAGGACCAGCGGCACAGTATATTGCGGCGTCCCCAGCGTCGTCTCGGCGGTCGCCAGCATGGCGGAGGCGAAGCGCACCGGCATCGGCACCGGCGCCACCGGCTGGTTCAGGGGATCGGCGCATAGCGCCGGCGCCGTCGTCACCAGGTATTGGCGGCACACGAACGGGCGCTCGGCATAGATGCTGCAGGCGTGATCGACGAGGAACGGACAGGCGATCCTGAGGCCGAAATAGCGCACGGTCGTTTCCCGCGCGGCCTCGGCGGTCATGTCCTGCCGGTTGCGCATATAGGCGTCGAACAGGCCTGCCTCGCGCACGCGCTCAACCGCCGCCGCGAAGGCGGTGCGCACCTGCCGCTGGCGCGGCTGCGGCAGATGGGCGACGAGCCGCGCCACGGCGTAGGCCTCGGGAGGCGTGATCGGCACCGGCTGGGCCTCGCAGCAGGCCGAGCAACCCTTGGCGCAGGTCACGCGCCGCTGCGCCGTCTCATGGTCGCGCACCGCACGGTCGATCACGGCGTCGTCGCGGGCGCGCAGGACGGGCAGCACCTGGTCAAGACGCCACCGCTCCCGCGGAGCGGTGGCCGATGCCGTCACCGGCCGCCCATTGACGGTCAAGGTGATGGGCATGGGACGGGACATCGAGATGTGATCCTGGGCGCGGCGCCGGGCCCGGGTTATATCGCGAATGTGATGCTCGCCACAGTGCGCTTCCTCCGGGTTGCGCCATCCAGGGAGGGTTCGAAACCCCTTTCGCCGTCCTTGCGGCCGCACCGGCCCATGCCGGCGCATCCCTCAATGGCATTCTGAATGGCAAATCCGTCAATGGCATGCTCAATGGCGCGCAGATCAATGGCACGGCGATCGAGTTCGTGCTCGTGGCCGGCAACCTGAGCGGCGTGGAGCTGCCGCGCTAGCCTTCATTCCGCGGACGCGGCCCGCTGAGCCGCGCGATAACCCCGCGCCTTTCAGGGGGAAAGCTGCATTCTGACGATAAGTGGCCGGCCAATGGAACCGCGGCGCGCTCCGTCTGTTAGATCAAGGCTCCGACGTCATATCCGATCCCGGTAGGCCATCGAGCCGTTTTGGGGTGCTGGCGGCTGATCATCCATGCGACTTATCGATTTGCAGAGTATGCGAAAGCTGTTGGGGCGCGAGGTCGAACGCGCCGGCGGGCAGGTAGCCTGGGCCAAGCGGCACGGGCTGCACCCCTCGACCATCAACAAAGTGCTGAACGACCAGCGCCTTCCCGGCCCGCGCATGCTGGCGGCCCTCCACCTGCGGAAGGTCGTTGCCTATCAGCGCGGGAATCGCGGGAATTAGGGCGGGTGCACCCTCGTCGTGATGGCAGGGCTTGTCCCGGCTCTCTCGCTTGCAGACCACCGACGACCGGGAAGGCGTTCATCCCGCCGCCGCTGCTTCTTTGGTCCGGATCTCCACCTCCGACGTCAGCGTGCGGTGGACCGGGCATTTGTCGGCGATCTCCAGCAGCCGCTGGCGCTGCCCGGCGTCGAGGTTCCCGTCCAGCCTGATGGTGCGGTCGATGCGGTCGAGCATCCCCTCCTTGGTCTCGCAGGTGGCGCAATCGTCGGCATGGATTTTCTCGTGCCGCAGCACCACCTCCACCCGCTCCAGGCCCAGGCCCTTGCGTTCGGCATAGAGCCTGAGCGTCATGGCCGTACAGGCCCCGAGCCCGGCCAGCAGGAACTCGTACGGGTTCGGCCCGCTGTCGAGCCCGCCCACCTTGACCGGCTCGTCGGCCAGAAGGTGGTGCGGGCCGATCGTGACCGCCTGCTGGAACCGGCTCTCCCGGGTCTCGGCCACCATGACGTCGCGCGGCTCGGCGGCGGTCGCGGCGGGCGCGGCGTCGAGGTACCGCTCGGCCCAGGCCGCGATAACGTTGGCCACATAGGCGGCATCGCTGTCACGGCCGAGCAGGTGGTCAGCGTCGGCCAGCGACACGAAGCTCTTCGGGTGCTTGGCGGCGGTGAAGATATGCGAGGCATTGTCGATGCCGACGAGGGCGTCGGTGGGCGCGTGGAAGATCAACAGCGCCTTGCGCAGGGTGGCGACCCGCTCGAGCAGGCGCTGCTCGGCGACGTCATCCAAAAACTCGCGGCGGATGCGGAATTGCCGGCCCGCCAGCGTCACGTCGACCTCGCCCTGCTGGCGAATCTGATCCACGTGCTGCCGGAACAGGCCAGTGACGTGGCGCGGATCGGACGGCGCGGCGATCGTCACCACGGCGCGTGCCTCGGGAATGTCGCCGGCGGCCGCCAGCACGGCGGCGCCGCCCAAGCTGTGGCCGATCAGGATGGCGGGCGCGCAGTGGGTCTGGCGCAAGTGGTTGGCCGCGGCCACCAGGTCGGCCACGTTAGACGAGAAGGTGGTATTGGCGAACTCGCCTTCGCTCATGCCCAGGCCGGTGAAGTCGAAGCGCAGCACCGCGATGCCGGCCCCGGTCAGCCGCTCGGCGATGCGCTTGGCGGCGCGCACGTCCTTGCCGCAAGTGAAGCAATGGGCGAACAGCGCATAGGCTTTGGGCTCGCCGACCGACCGCTCGATCCGGCCGGCCAGGACATGTCCCTGTGCGTTGGGGAAGTCGAAGCGTTCACTGCGCATCTCGTGGCCTCCCGCGATTCTCGCCATCCGGGATCATGGTCGGCGAGACCCGGCTGACGGGCAACTCACGTGTTCGCGCCCGGACGTGATCGGGGCTTCAGCCCCGCGACGTGGGCTGGCGCGGATGCACATGATCCTTGAAATCAGGAAAACTTTTCCAGGCCGGCTCAGGCGGGTCGCACCCGGGGCGCGGCGCGTAGATCGACGGCTCGACGAACTGCAGGGTCGGGATGTAGCGCGGGCAGTTGGGAAAGATGGCGCGCGCCTGCACGCGGACGAGGAGCTGCGCCCCCACCGTGTGCGCCAGCAGCGGATCGGCGCGGTTCACCCTGGCGGTCCCGTTGACGCGCAGCCGCCGCGGCTTGTCATGCATGGCGATGAACAGGAGCCCGACTGATGGGTTGACCACGATGTTGCCGAGACTCTTGAACATGCCATTGCCGTCGTAGTCGGGAAAGGCCAGTTCGCTCGGCCCCACCACGCGCACAAAGCCCGGCATCCCGCCCTTGAACGAGCAGTCCGGCCGCCCGTCGCGGTCGGCAGTAGCGAGAAAAAAGTAAGGGGCGCTTTCGATGAAGGTCCGATCGTCGGGGGAAAACGCCGTGCGCGTGAGCTTCTCCTCCAGCCGGTCGGAAATTCGGCGGCTGTCGAACGCATCCTGCAGCTGCCGATTGCCGTCGTGATAGAGCAGGCTGTCGCTCATGGCTGTCCCTCATGACCGCATCGACGCGGGTCATCCTAGCGCGGATTCGGTCCCTGGAGCCGATCGTTGAAAGCTGGTGCCGATGCCCTACGCCGCCTCGGCTGACCAAAACTTATGCATCGTGCTCAAACCCGAGGCGCCCCCCGGCCGCTGCGCGCAGTTTCCAGGTAGGTGATTTCCTTGAGTTAATTCCCGCCGCCGCGGCCGTGCGGCTTGGCACATCCATTGCACCCATGAAAGTCACGCCGGCGGGGGCAGCTCTTTTCGATCGGTGAGGGAGGCTAAGTTTGTCCGACAACCCGTTCGACCCGAACCGTCGGCTGGGCCGGTTCGGCTGTGGCTGCGGCCGTCACCGCAGCCAGATCGAGCACGACGCCGCCACCGCGGGGCTGCTCAAGACCCCGAGCGAGAATGAGCGCTACAAGGACGTGGTCGCCACCGCCGTCCTGCGCGCGGTCGTCCCGCGTGATGCGGCGCGCCGCGCCTTCCTGAAATCGGTCGGCGCATCGACCGCGCTCGCCGCGCTGGCGGACGTCTTCCCGCTCGCCACCGCCACCGAAGTCTTCGCCCAGGGCGCCGCGCTGGAGAAGAAGGACCTCAAGGTCGGCTTCATCCCCATCACCTGTGCCACGCCGATCATCATGGCGCAGCCCATGGGCTTCTATGCCAAGCGCGGGCTCAATGTCGAGGTGATCAAGACCGCCGGCTGGGCGGTGATCCGCGACAAGACGCTCAACAAGGAATACGACGCTGCCCACATGCTGTCGCCAATGCCGCTGGCGATCACGCTCGGTGCCGGCTCCACGCCCATCCCCTACACGATGCCGGCGGTGGAGAACATCAACGGCCAAGCGATTACGCTGGCCATGAAGCACAAGGACAGGCGCGATCCGAAGCAGTGGAAGGGCTTCAAGTTCGCCGTGCCGTTCGACTACTCGATGCACAACTACCTGCTGCGCTACTACGTCGCCGAGCACGGGCTCGACCCCGACACCGACATCCAGATCCGCGCGGTGCCGCCGCCCGAGATGGTGGCCAACCTGCGGGCCGACAACATCGACGGTTTCCTCGGGCCTGACCCGTTCAACCAGCGCGCCGTCTATGACGGCGTCGGCTTCATCCATGTCCTGTCCAAGGAACTGTGGGACGGCCATCCCTGCTGCGCCTTTGCGGCCTCGCGCGAGTTCATCGCCGCCATGCCCAACACCTATGCGGCGCTGCTCAAGGCCATCATCGACGCCACCGCGTTTGCACACGCGGCGGAGAACCGCAAGGCGATCGCCGAGGCGATTGCGCCCGCCAATTATCTCAACCAGCCGGTCACCGTGCTCGAGCAGATCCTGACCGGCACCTATGCGGACGGCCTCGGCGCCGTGAAGCGTGACCCGAACCGCATCGACTTCGATCCGTTCCCGTGGGAATCCTTCGCCGTGTGGATTCTCACCCAGATGAAGCGCTGGGGCCAGCTCAAGGGCGACGTGGACTACGCCGCCGTGGCGCGCCAGGTTTATCTCGCCACCGACACCGCCAAGCTGATGAAGGAGGTGGGGCTCAGTGCCCCGCAAAACACGAGCAAGACGTTTCGCATCATGGGCAAGGAGTTCGATCCGGCCAAGGCCGACGACTACATCAAGAGCTTTGCGATACGACGGGCGGCGTGATGCGCGGGCCACAGATCGCATGGCGCTTCACGCGTATACGCCGCAGGGTGGGCAAGGGCGCGTTGCGCCGCGCCGTCAACACACGCTGCGCTTCGATCGCGCCGTGCCGATCCTACGGAGCACGCCCCGAAGGGCGAGGGCCGGACCAGGGATGGTCCGCGCAGCAGGCCTCCGCTGCCTGGCGAGCATGGCTCGACGGCCCTCCCCCTTTGGGGGCCTCGCTCCGTAGGGTGGGCAAAGGCGCGTTGCGCCGCGCTTTCAACACACGCTGCGCTTCGATCGCGCCGTGCCCACCATACGGAGCAAGGATTGGTGGGCACGGCGCGCATTCGACCTACGATTCGTTGCAGCGGCATTGCGTAGCGCGCCTTTGCCCACGCTACAGCGTCCCGCCCGAACGTCGGAGCGCGCTGTGACCGCCTCCCTCACGCTGCGGGCGGCAATCGTCTCGCTCGCGCTGTTCCTTGCGTTCGTGCTTGGCTGGCATCTCGGGACGCGTGGCACCGGAACGGTCGCCGCCATGGACCCGGAATACGCCAAGCTGGTGGGTGCCACCGCGGCCCAGGGCAAGTCGGCGATGCCCGGCCCGCTCGACGTGGCGGACAAGATCTTGTCGCACCTGCGGCGGCCGTTTTACGACAACGGCCCCAACGACAAGGGTCTTGGCATCCAGCTCGCCTGGTCGATCGCGCGCGTCGGCGCCGGCTATTTTCTGGCCGTGCTGGTCGCCATTCCGGCCGGCTTTCTCATCGGCATGTCGCCGCTGATGAGCCGCGCGCTTGATCCCTTCATCCAGGTGCTGAAACCCATCTCCCCGTTGGCCTGGATGCCGCTAGCGCTCTACACCATCAAGGATTCCAGCCTGTCGTCGATCTTCGTCATCTTCATCTGCTCGCTGTGGCCGATGCTGATCAACACCGCGTTCGGCGTCGCCTCGGTGCGGCGCGAGTGGCTCGACGTCGCCCGCACGCTCGAAGTCGGGGCGCTACGCCGCGCCTTCACCATCATCCTGCCCGCCGCTGCTCCCACCATCCTCACCGGCATGCGCATCTCCATCGGCATCGCCTGGCTGGTGATCGTTGCGGCGGAAATGCTCGTCGGCGGCACCGGCATCGGCTACTTCGTGTGGAACGAGTGGAACAATCTGTCGATCACCAATGTGATTACGGCCATCCTGGTGATCGGCCTGGTCGGGATGGTGCTGGACCAGATCCTTGCCCGCCTCACGCGGCTCGTCACCTTTCCGGAGTGAGGTGCGCGATGCGAAAAGATACGTTCGCCGCACCGGCTTCACAGCTTGTCGTCCCCGCGAAAGCGGGGACCCATATCCGCCGGCCGAG
>DATFWC010000697.1:0-3197 GCA_035259885.1 Xanthobacteraceae bacterium | reverse complement strand
ACGCGCGCGGGGCCTTCGTCGTCGCGCCGGCGCGCCTGGAGCACGAAGGTGGGGGCGGGGATCCGCATTCCCGCTGCAACGGCGAGAAACTCGGCCCGTCGCCTCAGACGGTCCATTAAAAACCTCAGTGTGGCAAATCAGGCGCTGAGCCGTTTGCGTCCGCGCGCCCGCCGGGCGGCCACCACCCTGCGCCCGCCCTTGGTCGCCATGCGGGCACGGAAGCCGTGACGGCGCTTGCGCACCAGCTTGCTCGGTTGATAGGTCCGCTTCACGGGGTCTTCTCCGCTCGATGGCGTTCGTTCGAACCGGATATCGGTGGGCGAAACTGATGGCGACCGGACACGCCCGTCGGCCGCGATCTTGAAGTCCGGCGGCTTATAGGGGAGGCGTTGCGGTTCCGTCAATGCAATGCCGCCGCGACGGCGCGCTCCGGTACCGGCAACTCGTGTATCCGCCGGCCGCATATGGAATTTTCCTGACCTCACGGGCGGGCGAGGCGGATTGCGCGCGGCGTCAAATCGTAGTGAGGCCATGCCGCCGTCCCGAAAACATGTATATCTTCTTCGCGTTCTGCCGGAGCCGCCATGCCGACCGTTCCAAGCCACCGTCATGCCGCGTGAGCATGGTCTTACCCACATGCCGCAGCCGGCCGAGCACCTGACGCTGCGCCGCCTCGCGCCGGTGGCCGTGATCGTGCTCGCGGCTGTGGCGGTTTTCGCCATGGGCTGGCACCGCCAGCTCTCGCTGGAGACGCTGGTGCGCCATCGCGCCGCGCTCGACGACTTCGTCAATATGCACTACGCGGCGGCGCTGGCGGTGTTCGTCGGCATCTACGTAGCGGCAGTCTCGCTGTCGATTCCGGGGTCGCTGTTCCTCACCATCACGGGCGGCCTCCTGTTCGGCGCCGCCGTCGGCGGCGCCGCCGTCGTGGTCGCCGCCACGACCGGGGCCACCGTCATCTTTCTCATCGCGCGCGGCGCCTTCAGCGAATACGTTGTGCGCCGCGCCGGTCCGCGCCTGTCCAAGGTCGTCAACGGCTTTTATGCGGACGCCTTCAGCTATCTCCTGTTCCTGCGCCTGGTCCCGGTGTTCCCGTTCTTTCTCGTCAACCTCGCGCCGGCCCTGGTCGGCGTCCGGGTCGGTACCTTCGTCGCCGCCACGGCGATCGGGATCGTGCCGGCCACGTTCGTCTTTGCCTCGCTGGGCGCCGGGCTCGACAGCGTCATCCAGGCGCAAGGCTCGGTTTATCGCGCCTGCCTGGCGGAGGGCCGGACCGATTGCCGGCTCGATTTCGATCCGGCTGCCGCGCTCACCCCGCAGCTGGTGGGCGCGCTGATCGCGCTTGGCCTGCTGGCGCTGGTCCCGGTCGTGGTGCGACGCCTGGTCGGGCGCCGCGGCGCACTTGCCGGCGAAGCCGACCTTGCCGGTCGCGACTGCGAGACGCGCGAGAAGGCATGAGCGACGCGCTTACTCCCGATATCTGCGTGATCGGCGCAGGATCCGGCGGCCTGTCGGTTGCGGCCGCCGCCGCCGCCTTCGGCGTGCCCGTCGTGCTGATCGAGAAGGGCAAGATGGGCGGCGATTGCCTCAACTACGGGTGCGTGCCGTCCAAGGCGCTGATCGCCGCTGCCAGGCGCGCCGAGCTGGCGCATCGGGCGGCGCCGTTCGGCGTCACCGGGCTGCGCGCCAACGTGGATTTCGCCAAGGTGCACGATCACATCCATGGCGTCATCGCCGCGATCGCGCCGAACGATTCGCGCGAGCGCTTCACCGGCCTCGGCGTGCAGGTGATCGAGGGCGCCGCCCGCTTCAAGGACCGCAGGACCGTGGTGGTCGGCGACCAGGAGATCAAGGCGCGACGCTTCGTCATCGCGGCCGGCTCGGCGCCGGCGATCCCGCCCATTCCCGGCCTCGATGCGACGCCGCACCTGACCAACGAGACGGTGTTCGACCTCAAGCAATGCCCGGCGCAGCTCGTCGTCATCGGCGCCGGGCCGGTCGGCCTCGAGCTGGCGCAGGCGTTCCGCCGTCTCGGCGCCGACGTCACGGTGCTCGAGATCGCCCGGCCGCTCGCCAAGGACGATCCTGAATGCGCCGCCGTGGTGCTCGACCAGCTCACGCGCGAGGGCATCAAGATCCGGGCCGGCATCGAGATCGTGCGCGCGGAACCCGTGCCGCCCAAGGTGCGCGTCGTCATCAGGGCAGGGGGCGCCGAGGAGGCGATCGACGGCACCCATCTCCTGGTCGCCGCGGGACGGCGTCCCAACACCGAGGGTCTCGATCTCGCGGCCGCCGGCATCAAGTACGGGCCGCGCGGCATCGTCGTGAACAGGCGGCTCCTCACCTCCAACCGCCGCGTGTTCGCCATCGGCGACGCGATCGGCGCCGCGGCGTTCACGCACGTCGCCAACTATCACGCCGGCATTGTCATCCGCCGCGCCCTGTTCCGCCTGCCGGCCAAGGTGAACGAGGACGTGATCCCGTGGGTCACCTACTGCGATCCCGAGCTCGCCCAGGTCGGCCTGACCGAGGAGGCGGCGCGCAAGCGCTATCGCAAGGTGCGCATCATGCGCGCCTCCTTCCACGACAACGACCGCGCCCAGGCGGAGCGCGAGACGCGCGGCCACGTCAAGGTGATTGCCACCCGGAAGGGCGTCATTGTCGGCGCCACCATCGTGGGCGCGCATGCCGGCGAGCTCATCGCCACCTGGGCCCTCGCCGTCCAGCAGGGCTTGAAGGTGCGGGCGCTCGGCGAGCTGATTGTGCCCTATCCGACTCTGGCGGAGGCCGGAAAACGTGCGGCGATAGGCTACTTTACGCCGGATTTGACGCGGCCTCTGTTGCGGCGCATCATTGCCTTCCTGCGCCGCTTCGGGTGAGGGCGCAATGCGTGCAGAGAAGCAATGAACGCGCAAACCGCCGCTGCGGATGCGGCGCCTGGACCGAGGCCGCGCCTCGGGCTGTCCGGCAAGCTCCTCGTCCTGACCGTCCTGTTCGTGATGATCGCCGAGGTGCTGATCTACGTGCCGTCAATCGCCAAGTTCCGGCTGGACTGGCTGCGCGACCGCCTCGCCGCCGCGCACACCGCCGCCCTGGTGCTCGACGCGGCCCCGA
Source organism: Xanthobacteraceae bacterium (assembly GCA_035259885.1). Lineage (GTDB taxonomy): Bacteria > Pseudomonadota > Alphaproteobacteria > Rhizobiales > Xanthobacteraceae > DATFWC01. The sequence continues at coordinate 83 of DATFWC010000697.1, read as the reverse complement.
GCGGCATGGTGCCGGAAAGCCTGACGCGCCAGATCCTCGACAGCGTCGGCGCCAAGGCGGTGGCGATGAAGAAGGGCGAGCAG
>DATFWC010000696.1:0-2507 GCA_035259885.1 Xanthobacteraceae bacterium | reverse complement strand
CAGGATGCCGGCGGCGCCGCCGATCCGACCGCCTTGTTGGTCGAGCCGCCGGTGCCGACCATCGTCGATCCGAACGCGGCCGGTTCCGTCCCGTCTGCCACGCCGGCGCCACCGATCGCGCCGGTGGCCGTCGCGCTGCCGGTGATGCCCGAAGCGACGGCGATGCCGGCCGTTCCGGCCGAGGCTGCGACGACCGAGATCGCGGCCGCTGCGATCGGTCCGGCCGCGCCGGCGAATCCGGCCGCCACCGCGGCGGCGCCAGCCATGCCGGTCGCGCAACCGGCAAGCGCCATCCCCGGGGACGTGTCCGCCATGCCGTCCCAACCGACTCAAGTGTTTGCCGGCGCGGCCGACCCGGAGGGCGCCGCAGTCACCACCACTCCAGCCGTTGCCACCACGTCGACCGCACCGGCAACCCCGGCCGCTGCGGCCGCTGCCGCAACGCCGGCGGCGCCGCGCGCCTCCGCCACGCCGGCGGTTGCGATGGCCGACACCGCTGCGACCGCCGAGGCGGCCGACACGACGCCGGGCGGCGACCGCGATCCGCAGGCCGCCCCTGCCCCGCGCTCCACCGGCGCCATGCCGGCGACGACCGCCGCGCACGGCCGCGCCACCAGCCGCACGGTCCAGGCGGCGCAATCTTCCGACCAGCAAGCCGAAGCGGCGCCGGCCGCGAATGACGCCGCACCCGCCAAGGACATTGCGCCGGCCGCACAAGCGACGGCCGCCGGCGACCCCAAGGACGCAAAGGCCGAGGTCAAGCCCGGCCATGGCCATGGCGCCGCCGACACGACGGACGCGCCCGGCCCACAAGCCGCCGCGGGCGATGCCCGCGCGGCCGGCCCAACCGCCGGCGCCCACGCCGCCTCCACCATCGACCTTGCGCAGGCGTCGGGCGCTCAGGCGCGGGCGGCTCCGGCCGGCACGACGCCGACCGTCACCGCCGCCGCGACGCCGGTCAATGCGCCCTACGCCGCTGCCAGCCAGGCGCCGGTGCCGGTGTCCGGACTGGCCGTCGAGATCGTCGCGCAGGCGCGCGGCGGCAAGAACCGCTTCGAGATCCGCCTCGATCCGCCTGAGCTCGGACGCATCGACGTGCACCTGCGCGTCGACCGCGACGGCAGCCTCACGTCGCGCCTCGTGGTCGAACGCCCGGAAACCCTCGATCTCCTGCGCCGCGACGCGCCGTCACTCGAGCGCGCGCTGCAGAATGCCGGGCTCAAGACCGGCGAGCAGGGCCTGCAATTCTCGCTGCGCGACCAGACCGCCGAGCGCCAGCAGGACAACAACCATGCGCCGCGCGGCAGCCGCGTGGTGATCCCGGACGAGGTCCAGCCGCTCGCCGGCGCAACCTACGGCCGCCGGCTCGGACTCGGCGCCGGTCTCGACATCCGCGTGTAGGGAGTCTCCCATGACCATCACCTCGGCGACCGTCGCCAACCCCACAGCCAACACCGCCACGGCGGCGACGGCCGCGATCGGCGAAAAGACGATCTCGCAGAACTTCGACACGTTCCTGACGCTGCTGACCACGCAGCTCAAGAACCAGAACCCGCTCGACCCGCTCGACACCAACCAGTTCACCCAGCAGCTGGTGCAGTTCGCGCAGGTGGAGCAGCAGATGGCCATGAACTCGCAGCTCACCACGCTGGTCGCGCTGCAGAAGACCGCCCAGACCACGGCTGCGGTCAGCTTCCTCGGCTCCACCGTGGTGGTCGACGGCGACACCGCGGCGCTCAGCGGCGGCCAGGCGGTCTGGAGCTTCTCGACCGACAAGCCGGCCACCGCCGTGTTCAACGTCAAGAGCTCGACCGGCGCCGTGGTCTACAGCGAGAGCCGCGCGCTCAACGCCGGCGCCGGGACCTTCAACTGGAACGGCCGCGGCACCAACGGCCAGATGATGCCGGACGGCGACTACACGCTGTCGATCACCGCCAAGGACGCCAGCGGCAACGTCACGTCGATCGCCACCGAGGTGGAGGGCACGGTCGACGGCGTCGACCTGAGCCAGACCCCGCCGGTGCTCAAGATCGGCTCGAAATCGTTCAGCCTCGACAAGATCAAGCAGGTGCGGCGCAACGCCAGCTGACCGAGCCGAACCACTTGTTCCACCTGTCCCCGCCGCCGGCAGGGCTATCGCATATGGCGCCGTTTCCTCCGTGGTCATCCCGGCCGAGCGCAGCGAGAGCCGGGATCCAAGTACCCCTGCGGGGGCCTTTTCATGATGCCGGGGTACTTGGGTCCCGGGTCTGCAGCGCACCACCCTCGGGTCGCGCTCCGCGCGCCCGAGGGTGCTGCGCTGCGCCCGGGATGACAGCCGAGATGCTTGCGAAGCATATGCGATAGCCCTGCCGCCGCGGGGAGGGGGGAGCGTGCCGAGCTTGCTGCTACATTGGAGAGCCGCCGACGGATTTAACGGATTCCTTACGCCAATCCACCTTGACGCTTAGGTAAATTTTAAGTCGCCAACGCTACTCTCCGGTGCAGTTGGTCAGTCGAGTTTGTGA
>DATFWC010000695.1:0-4710 GCA_035259885.1 Xanthobacteraceae bacterium | reverse complement strand
CAGGCGGCTGCAACGTGACGTGTGTTTGCCAGCCATACGTGGTTCGCCTGATGCACGATCGCCCACACCATAGCGCCGGAACCGCACGGCAGCAGCAAATCCGTAAGGCGACCAAGCCTGTTGCGCGTGTCGGCCGCGCCGGATTGAGCGCACACTTTGTTGGGGACGATGCGGTCCCGCTTGCGCAAACGCATCGCGGCCTTCTCAATTCCGCCGCGTTTCTGAGGCTTGTCTGCTGTCAACGCTGCCAGGCGCGAGGTTGAGGGGCCTCGCACCGCGAGCGGCGTCGCAAAAGCGAAACCGACGAGGGGAAATCCGTCCTGCCGCGCCGGCGGGCGGAGCAACCGGAGTCGCCGAAAATCCCCGGGCGACGCCGGAGGGGAAACCGCTGTCCACGCTCGCCCTACGGGACGATGACGGCTCGCTCGGCCGCGTCGCATTCGATCCCGGCGCCTCGACCACGGCAAGCGACCGCGCGGCTCATCACGCGGTGCCGGCATCGAGCCGCCGCGCGCTCGACTGGTTCGTGTTCTTCCTTGCCGACGTGCAGACCGGGTTCGGTCCGTTCATCGCCGTCTACCTGACGACCCACGCCTGGACCCAGGTCGACATCGGTCTCGTACTGTCAGTGGCCGGGCTGGTGGCGCTGGCCGGCCAGATGCCGGGTGGGGCGCTGGTCGATGCCGTGCGCTCGCCGCGCTGGGCCGCCGCCCTCGCGGTCGTGGCCATCGGCATCAGTGCGCTGGCGCTGGCCCTGTGGCCGGTTTTCCCGATCGTCATGGCGTCGCGCGTCCTGCATGCGTCAGCGAGTTGCCTGCTTGGCCCCGCCATCGCCGCCATCAGCCTCGGCCTGGTCGGCCATGCCGCGCTGGGCGAACGCATCGGCCGCAATGTCCGCTTCGCCTCCATCGGCGCCGGACTGTCGGCCATCGCCATGGGGGCATCGGGCCATTTCATGTCGAGCCAGGCGGTGTTCTTCATCACCGCCGCGCTGGTGCTGCCGACCTTGCTTGTGCTCGGGCGCATCCGCCTCGACGCCGCCGCTCCGGGTGCTTTTGATCGCCATGAGGAAGCCTGCGTCGCGCCGTCCAGCGTCTCGAGCCTGCTGACCAATCGGCCGCTCGTCCTCTTTGCCGCGTGCGTGCTGCTGTTTCATCTCGGCAATGCCGCGATGCTTCCCCTCATGGGCGGCGTGATGGCGACGCGCGCCAGCGAATGGGCCACCGCGTCGATCGCCGCCTGCATGATCGTGCCGCAGATCGTGGTCGCGGCGTGGTCGCCGTGGGTGGGACGTCAATCGGCCGTGTGGGGCCGCCGGCCGTTGCTCATGGCGGCGTTTGCGGCGCTGGCGCTGCGTGGCCTGATGTTCGCCCTGGTGACGGATCCCTACCTGGTCGTCTCGGTGCAGTTGCTCGACGGCGTGTCGGCGGCGGTGCTCGGCGTGATGTTTCCGCTGGTGGTCGCCGACGTGACTCGCGAGTCGGGACGATTCAATCTTGCCCTCGGCATCGTCGGCAGCGCCATGGGCATCGGCGCCGCGCTGAGCACGACCATGGCCGGGTACATGGCCGATCACTTTGGCCGCGGCATCGCCTTCCTGGCGCTGGCCGGCGTGGCGACGGCGGGTCTCGCCGTAGTCTGCCTGCTGCTGCCGGAAACCACGCCGCGGCGCGGCCGCTAAGGCGAGATGACTTTTCTTCCAAGCGTCATCTCGCTCTGACTTCGTATTTGCTTATATTTGGCGCATTACGCGTGCATGCCGGTGACGAGTCGCGGGCGCGGTACCGTCGTTTGCATCAGGCTGCGATAGACCGCGAGATAGTCCTGCGCCATGCGGCGCGCCGTGAACCGTTCCTTGAAACGTCGGCGGATCTGCCGGCGTGACAGATCACCGAGCCGGTACACGGCGCCGACCGCGCTCGTCTCGTCCTCGACGATGAATCCGGTCAGGCCGTCCTCGATCACCTCGGGCACTGCGCCGCGGTTGAAGGCGATAACCGGCGTGCCGCACGCCATCGCTTCGATCTGCACCAGCCCGAACGGCTCCGGCCATTCGATCGGCGCTAGCAGCGCAAGCGCGCCGCTCAGGAAATCCGATTTCTCCGCGTCGCCGATCTCACCGATGTATTCCACGTGCGGCAGGGCAAACAATGGGCGGATTTCCTCCTCGAAATAGTCCCAATCCACCTTGTCGATCTTGGCCGCGATCTTGATGGGGAAGCCGCTGCGCCCGGCGATGCGGATCGCGCGGTCGACTGCCTTCTCGGGCGATATGCGGCCGAGAAATGCCAGGTATTCGGGCTTGACCGGGCGCGGCCGCAGCAGCCGCTCAGGCATTCCGTGGTGGATCGTCCGCACCCAGCAGGCATGCGGAACCGGCCGGCGCTGCGCGTCCGAGATCGACACCACCGGCACATCGGGAAACGTCGCGAACACGGTCTGATGTTCCGACAGGTCGAGGCGGCCATGCCAGGTGGTCGTGAACGCCGTCGATTGGCGCGAGAACAGCGAGAACGGGTAGTAGTCGAGATGGAAATGCAGGAAGTCGAACTCGGCGGCCTGCTGGCGTACCCGTTCCAACATGCTCATGTGCAACGCGTTGGGGTCGCGGACCGCGGCGTCGTGGCGCAGCGCCCGCGGCCACATGGCGGCGAGCTGTGCCGACGTCTGCGAATCGCCGCTCGCAAACAGAGTGACGTCGTGGCCAAGCGCCACCAGTTCCTCGACCAGCCAATGAACGACGCGTTCAGTGCCGCCATAGCGCTGCGGCGGAATCGCTTCGGTCAATGGAGCTACTTGCGCGATGCGCATGAAAAATCCCCTTTTTGGTCGCGGCCGCGCGGCGGCGACCGCATGCAAATCCGGAATGCCCGACTTTCAGCAACGACGGACCAGCGCAGATGTTCCGCTGAAACCCACGGCCGAGTTGGACGTTGGCAAGGGAGCATTCCTCAAAGCACGGGAAGGGCTTCACTTCACGATTCCGGGGCGATTTCTGTCATCATTCATACGAGCGAACTCGATGGACGACGTTTGCCGCTATGCCCAGCTACCGCTGGCGTTCCTCGGCCGCTACGTGCGGCAGCGTCCGTGGCGCCACGCCGCCATTCTGGTGGCGGTGCTCGGCGCCGTCGGCTGCTCGGTCAGCGCGCAATACGGCGTCAAGTTCCTGGTCGACACGCTGGCGGGCGCACGCGCGGCCGACGGCGCGTGGGTGGCCTTCGCGCTCCTCGTTACGCTCATCCTCGCCGACAATCTGCTGTGGCGGCTCGCCAGCTGGATCGCCAGCGGTACCTTCGTGGCGGTAACCGGTGACGTGCGGCGCGATCTGTTCGGCCATCTGACCGGGCACGCGCCAAGCTATTTCGCCGCGCTCCTGCCGGGCACCCTCACGAGCCGCATCACGGCCACCTCGAACGCGGTTTTCACCATTGAAAACATGGCCATGTGGAACGTGTTGCCGCCCTGCCTGGCAACCTTCATCGCCATCGCCTGGGTGGCGACCGTCAGCGTTCCGATGGCCCTGGGCCTGGGGCTGATCGCCGCCGTCCTGGTCTTCGCCATGTTCCGAATGGCGGCCGCCGGGCGCACGCTGCACTACGATTTTGCCGACAAGGCCGCGGCGGTGGACGGCGAGATGAACGATATCGTCGGCAACATGCCAATTGTTTGGGCATTTTGTGGCATCGGTCGCGAACACCGGCGCTTCGACGCCACCGTCGACCGCGAGATGGCTGCGCGCCGGCGCAGCCTCTACTACCTGGAAAAGGTGCGCACCCTGCACGCCGTGCTGACAGTGGCGTTGACCATCGGCGTGCTGGCGTGGGCGATCGTGCTGTGGCAGCGCGGTGCCGCCACTACCGGGGACGTGGTCCTGGTCACCACGCTCGGCCTCGGCATCCTGCATGCCACGCGCGACCTGGCGGTGGCGCTGGTGGATGTGACGCAGCATCTGGCGCGCCTCGCCGAGGCCGTGGCGACGCTGCTGGTGCCCCACGGGCTGCGCGACCATCCACAGGCCGCGCCGCTGGCGCGCGGCGGCGCCAGCATCGCCTTCGACAAGGTGCGCTTCAGCTACCCGGACGGCCGTCGGGTCTTCAACAATCTCGATCTGCGCCTCGCGCCGGGCCGGCGCACCGGCCTGGTTGGACCGTCGGGCGGTGGCAAGTCGACATTGTTTGCGCTTCTGCAGCGGTTCTACGACCCGCAGTCCGGACAGATCCGCATCGGCGGCCAGAACATCGCGCGCGTGACGCAGGAAAGCCTGCGCCAGGCCATTGCGGTGGTGCCGCAGGATATTTCCCTGTTCCATCGCTCGATCCTGGAAAACATCCGCTACGGCCGCGCCGGCGCCACCGACGAAGAGGTGTTCGCCGCAGCGGTGGCGGCGCGCTGCGACTTCATTGGCGCGTTGCCGCACGGCATTCATACGCTGGTGGGCGACCGCGGCGTGCGGCTGTCCGGCGGCCAGCGCCAGCGCATCGCCATAGCGCGCGCATTCCTCAAGGACGCGCCGATCGTGCTGCTCGACGAAGCGACCTCGGCGCTCGATTCGCAATCGGAGGAAGCGATCCGCGATGCGCTCGACCGGCTGATGCGCGGCCGCACCGTGGTCGCCATTGCGCATCGCCTGTCGACCCTGCGCAATTTCGACCGCATCGTTGTGCTCGCGGGCGGGCAGGTGGTCCAGGACGGCGCCCCCGACGCGCT
>DATFWC010000694.1:0-3271 GCA_035259885.1 Xanthobacteraceae bacterium | reverse complement strand
CGCGACAGCAGGCGTTTCCGCATCTCTTCCGCAAGCGCGTCGACTTCCCACGGGTCGAGCGCGTCGCCCAGGACGCGGAGAATGTGGATGATCCTGCGTCGATGTTCGACGACGACCCCATGCATCAATTGGTAGGTCATGGCTCGTCCGGGTCGTGGACCCTGGTGTCCGGATGCTAAAGCCGCTCCCGGCCGTGGCCGAAAGCGGCGCCGCGGTGCCGGTACTGCTCTAGAAGATGCGCATCGCGTTCTTGAGCGTGATCCAGATGCCCCAGGCGAGCGGGATGCCGACGAAGGCCCAGAATACCGCGGCCTGGGCATCGAGCCCGCCCTTCCCGATGCCGAAGGAGCCCGACGGTGTCGCCGCTTCGCTGCGCGCGCTCGCGGCCTGCAGCTTGGCAATCTCCTCCGGGCTCATGTGCCACTTGGGATCGACCGGCTTGACCAGATAATTGCAGATCAGCCCGATCACCAGCATTCCGGCCAGGATGTACATGGTGAAGTCGTAGAGCTGCGCGCGCGGGACGCCGGCTGCGAGTTGTGCCTCGCGGATGTAGTTCACCACCACCGGGCCGATGATGCCGGCGGTCGACCAGGCCGTCAGCAATCGCCCATGGATGGCGCCCACGAATTGCGTGCCGAACATGTCCGCGAGATAGGCCGGCACCGTGGCGAAGCCGCCGCCGTACATCGACAGGATGATGCAGAACGAGCCGACGAACAGCAGCTTCGATCCGACGCTCGCCGACCACGGCGTGATGGCATAGAGCACGATGCCGAGAACGAAGAACGTGTAGTAGGTGCTCTTGCGGCCGATATAGTCGGAGAGCGAAGCCCAGAAGAACCGGCCGCCGATGTTGAACAGCGACAGAAGACCGGTGAAACCGGCGGCGATCGCCGCGATCGCCACGCGCTGTTCGCCCGTGAGCTGATTGAATTTCACCAGCGGCTCACCGATCAGCGAGCCGGCGAAGATTTCCTGCAGCATCGGCGAGGCCATGCCGATCACGCCGATGCCGGCGCTCACGTTCAGGCACAGCACCCACCAGATGAGCCAGAACTGCGGCGTCTTGTGCGCATCCTTCAGGTGCACATTGTGCTGCGAGATCATGGCGTTCGATTTGTCGGGCGGCGTCCAGCCCTCCGGGCGCCAGCCGACCGGCGGGAGGCGATAGCGGAACGCGCCGACCATCATGAAGAAGAAATAGATGGCCGCCAACGCGACGAAGGTTTCCCAGGCGCCGACCGAGGTCGAGGTGTGGAACGTGTTCATCAGGATGTCGGCGAGCGGCGCGCCGATCATCGCGCCACCGCCGAATCCCATGATCGCCATGCCGGTGGCCATGCCGCGGCGGTCGGGGAACCATTTCACCAGCGTCGACACCGGCGAGATGTAGCCGAGGCCGAGACCAATGCCGCCGAGCACGCCGGAGCCAAGCCACAACAGCCAGAGCTGATGCACATAGATGCCGAGGGCGCCGATAAGAAGGCCGCCGCACCAGCAGCACGCCGCGACCACGCCGGCCTTGCGCGGCCCGGCGCGCTCGAGCCACCCGCCCCAGATCGCCGCGGACACCCCAAGCAGCACGAAGAACAGCGTGTACATCCAGCCCATGCTGGCGACGCGCCAGTCGCAGGTGGTGGTGAACAATTCTCCCCACAGCGTCATCCCCGGGCAGGCTTTCGTCTCCGTTACGCCGAGCGCGCGCGACAGCGGCAGCCAGAACACGCTGAATCCGTAGGCCATGCCGATACAGAGGTGAATGCAGAGCGCCGCCGGCGGCACGAGCCAGCGATTAAATCCAGCCGTGGCGATGATGCGCTCGCGGTCGAGCAGACCGAGCGCTCCTGCGGGTACGGGCCAAGTCTGGCCAATTGCCGTCATGTGTGCTCCTCCCAAGCGACATGGAAACGAGGAGCGTGCGGAGTGCATAATGATGAATCAAGGGCACTATTCTTATAGCCCGATAGTTTTGACTTATCCACGAACACATAGGATGAGGCTATACGATCGGTATATTCAGAATAATTCCAAATGGCCAAATCTATATTTGGAAAATAGATCGGTCAATAAACGGACGCTATCGATTTGTCATAGGCGAATCCTATGGGGCCCCGGGGCCGCCGGTGCATCAGCCACTAGTGCATCAACTGTGCGGCGGTGCGGCGGGCTTCGGCGGCCAGGGCGGCGGCGAGCGGCGTCGTCGGATTCCGCAACGGCATCACTAGGCCGATCGTATGCACGACGTCGGGCTCGGTGATGGGAATACTGTTGAATTCTGCGGTCAGACGTATCGATTGCGCGAGCTTCTCCGGCACGACCGTGGCCCAGGCCCCGGTGCGGACATGGGCAAACAGAACGGTCATGGAGTCGGACTCCAGCGTAATGCGCGGCTCGACCCCAGTGCCGCGCAGCAGCGACTCGATGATGCGCCGGGTCTGCGTGTCGGGCGTGAGCAGGCACAGAGGCAGCTGCGCCACCGTTTGCCAGGTTACCTCCCGGCGCTGCCCCAGGGCCGAATCCTTCGTGACCAGCAGCTGATATCGCTCACGATAGAGCGGGATCGTGGTCACGCGCGGGAGCCGCTCGATGTCGATATAGGTGAGGGCGGCGTCGATCTCGAGATTTTCCAGCATTGGCACGATGTCGGTCGACGGCCGCGACAGGATAGTGAACTGCACCTCGGGACAGCGCGTGTAGAGCGGCCGCGTGACGGTCGCCACCATCGACAGCGCCGCCGGGATCACTGCGATCTTCAAACGGCCGTTGAGGCCGTGCTTCAGCGCCTTGATGTCCTGGCGCATCGCCCGTGCGTCCCCGACGATGCGGCGGGCCCATTCCAGGGTACGCTCGCCTTCCGCCGTCAGGCCGACGAAGCGCGATCCGCGCTGCACCAGCATCACGCCGAGCATTTCTTCGAGCTGCTTGAGGCCGAGCGACAGCGACGGCTGTGACACGTCACACGCCTCGGCGGCGCGGCCGAAATGCTTTTCCTGCGCAAGTGCAAGCAAGTATTCCAGCTTGTCGATCACTATTTTCCGCCCAAAAAACGTTCCGCGCCCAACGCGCGGCCAAACCGCTTTTTCCCTTGATAGAATTTGTCAATCGATCGACCGAAGATCAAGCGCAGCGGTCTTCGGCTTTAGTTGGACTTGCCGGACGCCTTTCGGCCGGTCGGGCCGAGTTCGTCGAGCTGGGGCGCGAGCCGCCTGGCCTCGCTGACCAGCGCGGCGGTGGTCGGCGTCATCGGCTCCCGTGCCGGCACGACCAG
>DATFWC010000693.1:0-12343 GCA_035259885.1 Xanthobacteraceae bacterium | reverse complement strand
CGTTGGTCTTTGCACCCCAGCCTTAGTCCAACGGGCCAGGATGTGTGATGTTCCCGACGGAGCCAACAAAAACGGTGGAAAACTACCATCATGGCGCCTGGCCGGCCGGTTTCTCTACATTCAACGGGGAGACCGGGCGATTTCGCGTCGCCAATGGCGTCCGCCATCTGGTTTGTGGCAGGACTGTGGCAGGCGCGGGCGATCCCCGATCTCGGGTCCCATTAGGCGCCGCGGCGGCGTCCAGCAGGGCCTTTTCCTCATCCGGCTCCATCAAGGCCAACCGCAAATGAGAGTGCATGCGGTGCCGAGGGCGCAGGTAGAGCGGGATCGCGGGCCTGCACATCACCGCGTCGGCCAGGTCCAGCTGGGTCTTTCCCCATCCCGAACCAGCGTTTCGCCCAGCTCCTTTTCGAGGACGATCCGCCTTGCGCCAGCGACAGCATCGAGCTCGGACAACAGGCCGGCGGCATGTGACACGACGACGACCTGCGATCGCTCCGACGCCTGCGCGATCAGCCGCGCCAAGGGCCCCAGCAGGTCGGGATGCAGGCTGGTCTCGGGCTCGTTGAGGATCATGAGCGCCGGCGGCCGCGGCGACAGCAATGCGGCGACGAGGAGCAGATAGCGCAGCGTGCCGTCAGACAGTTCGGCCGCCTTCAACGGGCGCAGCAGGCCGTGCTGCCGCATCTCGACTTCGAAGTAGCCATCGGTGTTCACGACCGTGATGCCAGCGCCCGGGAAGGCATCGGCGATCGCCCCGTCGAGCTCTTCCGCGCTGCCAATCTCGCGGATCGTTTGCAGGGCGGCGGCGAGGTCGGCGCCCTCGCTGCCGAGAACCGGCGTATACGTTCCGATCTGCGGCTTGCGCGCCGGCGCGTCACGGTCGGTTCGCAGATAATCATAGAAGCGCCAGTCGCGCATGCGTTCGCGCAGGAACAGGAGCTCGGGTGCCGCGCGCGGGTCGCCGCAGTGGGTCATCATGCTGTCGCATGGTCCCAACGCGTGAAAGATCTGCCGCCACTCGCCGTTGTCATCACGGATGCGCACGTTGGGTCCGGTGCGCACCGCGAATGCGTTGGAGCGCCCAAGCGTCTCGCCCGTCCATTGGCTCTCGACCTTGATTTCCGGGTCGCGGGAGAACTGCGAGCTGGACGGCTGCGGCAGCCCAAGGTCGATGGCATAACCGTAATCGTGACCAGAAAAACCCAGTTTCAGGCCGATGGGAGCTTTTCGCACGGTGCCCTGGACCGGATAGTCGCCGCGTTTCACCGCGCGTCCGAACGATTCAGGCCCGGCCCACAGCGTCGACTGAAGGCCGCCCTCGGCCGCCAGCGACTGGATGACCCGGCCTTGCGCGACGTCCGCAAGCAGGCGCAGCGCGCGATAGAGGCTCGACTTGCCGCTGCCATTGGCGCCGGTCACCACATTGAGCCGGCCGAGCGCAATCCTGACGTCGCGCAGCGACCGATACCCCGCGATGGCGATTGTTGTGATCACGGACATGGCGAGGATGACAGGTCTGCGTTGCGAGCAGGATTCGGACCTTGCGTGTTGGGCGCGGGTGGTGTCAATGAACGCTGGGCGCATCGGCCCAAAGAATCCCTCCGGGGCGGCGTTACGTGGCGAGCAAGCTCAGACTGACCGTCGCCTGCGGCGACTACGAGATCGTGCGCGCGCTCAAGGACGGGACCGTGCAGGCCGACGGAATCGAGCTCGTCCTGCTCACCGACATGGGCCCTCGCGAACGCCACTGGCGGCTTGCGCGCAAGCACGAATTCGACGTGTGCGAGGAGAATGTCGGCGCCTATTTCATGGCGCGCGACCAGAGCCATCCGCTCACCGCCATTCCGGTGTTCATGCATCGCCGGTTCCGCCACGGTTTCGTGTTCGTCAACACGGCGGCCGGCATCACGGCGCCGAAGGATCTCGTCGGCAGGCAGGTGGGAGGCACCAATTTCCAGCCCGCCTCCAACATCTGGATGCGTGGCATCCTCGAGGAGCACTACGGCGTGCCGCACCGGAACATCACCTGGGTGGTGGACCGCAGCGAGGACGTGCCGTTTACGCCGCCGAAGGATCTGCGCATCGAGATGAAGCGCGGCAGCAAGCCGCTTAGCGACATGCTCGCCGACGGCGACCTGCCGGCCATGATCTCGCCTACCATTCCGGCGCCGTTCGTCAAGGGCGACAAGCGCATCGCCCGGCTGTTTCCCGACTACAAGCGAATCGAGATCGAATACTTCCGCGCGACCGGAATTTTTCCCATCATGCATGTCACCACGGTCAAGCAGGGGATCGTCGACAGATACCCGTGGGTGCCCACCAATCTGGTGAAGGCGTTCGAGGCCGCCAAGCAGATCGCCTATCGCCGCGTCGCCAACCCGCGCATGATTCCGCTGGCCTGGGTGCGCACTGCGGTGGAGGAGCAGGAGGAGATCCTGGGACGCGATCCCTGGGCCTACGGGCTCACCGCCGCCAACCGCAAGAACCTCGAGACCGTCTTGCGCTACACGCACGAGCAGGGACTGATCCGCAAGATGATGCCGCTCGACGATCTGTTCGCCGATACCGATCTCGGCGATGCAGGTGGCGCGGAGGAATTCTGATGGCGATGACGTTCGCCGAGCGCCTGGCGCAGATCCGCCTCGCGATGCAGGAGCGGGGGCTCGACCTCCTGGTCGCCATCCACGACGGCGCGCATTTCATCGAGAAGCCAAACCCCGTGATGGTGCTGACCCGGTTCAAGTCGCTCGGTCCTGCGGCGGCGCTGCTCGACCGCGACGGACAACTGTCGCTCATCGTCACGCCGGCCTGGGACCGTGACCGCGCCGCCGAGGAATGTCCCGATGCCTGCGTCGTCGCCGCCGATGACGTGGTCGACGGCATCACCGAAGCGCGGCGGCGCACCGGTTCGACGGAGCAGCGCATCACGGTCGGCGTCGCCGGCCGGAAATTTTTGCCATGGGCCTTCGCCGAGCGGGTGACCGCGGCGCTCCCGGCGGTCCAGCCGGCGGTGGACGACGTGGTGTTCGGTCCCGCGCGCCGCAAGACCGACGAGGAGATCGCCCACGCGCGCGAGGCCACCCGCATCGCCGAACTCGGCTATGACGAGCTGCTGCGAGTCGCTCAGCCCGGCATGAGCGAGGACGAACTCGCGGTACACCTGCGCCACACCACGAAGATGCTGGGCGCCGAGGATAATTTTTTGCTGCTGTGCGCCGGGCCGCACAATCGTGCGGTGCAGCCGTCGACGGGGAGGCGCTTCGCGCCGGGCGACATCATCGTGGCCGAGATCACGCCGAGCTACCGCGGGCAGCTGGCGCAGATCTGCCGCACTGCCGTGCTCGGCCGCCCGAGCGCGCAATTGACGACGAAGTATCGCCTGGTGGTCGAAGCGATGCAGGCCGGCATCAGCGCCGCCGTGCCCGGCGTGCCGATGGGGCAGGTCTGCCGCGCCGTCAACGCCGTGCTGGAGCGCGAGAACTATGGCGAGTATTGCCATCCCCCGCACATCCGCCGGCGCGGCCATGGCCTGGGCTTTGGGTCGCTGCGGCCGGGCGATGTGAGCCTGGACAACGAGACCATCCTGGAGCCCGACATGGTGTTCATGATCCATCCCAACCAGTATCTGCCGGAGACCGGCTATCTGCTGTGCGGCGAGCCGGTGCTGATGACCGATCGCGGCGCCGAGCCGCTGACCCGGCATCAGGCCGCCCTGGGCGAAATCCGTTAGGCTGCCTTCACCCAAAATTGAATTCGGTTTTGTGTGGCAATGCGCACGAGATTCGATATTGATTCCAAATCCTGCCGCATGCCGGCTTTCCACTCGGCCGGGCACTCTGGGCGAATTCATCTTGCAGATGATGCATTCGACGTTGCTGGTGGGTCCAGCCGACTGGGATCCCGTACGCCTGCCGCGCGAGGAATTTGCGGCGCGTCTGCACGCGCTGTGGCAGGCCGACCCGTTGGCTGACGGCGCCGTCGTCTACGGCGACAGCCGGCACCATGCGGAGCTGGCCTATCTCACCCATTTCACGCCCAAGCTCGAGGCCGGCCTTGGCCTGATCGCTCGCACCGGCGAGGCTAGGCTGTTGGTCGGCGGCGGCGTCAACATGCTGCCGGCCGCAAAGCCGCTGACCTGGCTGGACGACATTCTGGTGCTGCGCGACGGCGCCGCGTCGATGGCTGAATGGGTGCGCGACCAGGCGCTGCGCAGTCTCCTGGTGATCGGCGGCGGCGCCATGCCGCAAGACCTGCACGGCGCCATCATGCGGCTGCCGGGCGTCACCTGTGTCGACGCGACCGCGCTGCTGCGCGGGCTCATGCGGCGCAAGACCGCGCGCGAACTCACCCTGGCCAGGACCGCGTGCACGACGCTCGCCGCTGCTGCCGCGGCGCTCGCCGAGGCACAGCGCGCCGGCGCCGGCGTCACGGCAGCTATCCTCGCGGCCGAGCAGGCGGCATGGGGGCAGGGGGCGCAGGACGTGCGTACGTTGTTCAGTCTCGACCACGGCCGCACGTTTCGTCCCTTCGGCGTTCCGATCGATGCACCGGCCAATCCGCTTGCGGCCTATCTGGCGGTGCGCCGGCACGGCTATTGGGCGGAAGGCTTTGTCACGCGGGCGCGCGAAGCCGATCCGGCGCTGCGCCGGGCGCGCGCGGGCCTGCAGGCGGGCCTGAGCGCCGCACGCGCCGGCGTCACGCGCCGCGCGGTGGCGGATGCGATCGCGCACGCGGCCGGCGCGCCGCATCCGATCGCCCGGCCATCTGTCGCGTCGATCGGCCTTGGCCTCGACGACTGCGGCGACGCTGCGGACGTGCTGGACGCCGGCGAGGTGCTGTCGCTGCGCGCCGGCGTCCTGGACCAGGGCGGCGCAGCGGTCGCCTCCGCGGTGATCGCGGTGCATGATCACGGCAACGAGGTCCTCTGGCAGCAGGGCGCGTGATCATGACGGCGATCGAGGAACTGGCGTCCTCTCTCGCGGCGCTCGGGGCACAGGACTTATCGGAGCCCGTGCACACCAAGCTGCAGTGGCACGTCGTTGACGCCATCGGCGCCTGGCTGGCGGCCTCGCGCACGCCAGAAGGCGCGGCGCTCGTCGCCTTTCGCCGGCGCATACGTGCGGCCGGCCACGGCGCCGAGGACGTGCCAATGGATGTGGCGACCGGTTGCGCGCTCGCGCGCCTGAGCGAGATCGACGACATTCACCTGGCATCCATGACGACGCCCGGCTCGATCGTTATTCCAGGCGCGCTCACGCTGGCGCGCGCCTGGCAAACCGATCCGTCCGACGTGACGGCGGCGATGATCGCCGGCTACGAGGCCATGACCCGATTGGGCGGCACGATCGGCGGGGCGCACGTGCTCTACCGCGGCATTTGGCCGACCTATGTTGCGGCTCCGTTCGGCGTGGCGGCCGTGGCGGCCCGCCTGCTGCGGCTCGAACCCGGGCAGACCGCGCATGCGCTGGCGCTGGCGCTGACATTGGCGGCGCCCGGGGTCGGCCACCACAATGCCGCAACGACCTCGCGCTGGCTCGCGGTCGGCAACGCGGCGCGCAACGGATTGACCGCCGCGCTCGCGGCGCAGGCCGGCTTCACGTCCGATCTCAAGCTGCTCGAATCAGGTTTCTTCGCCAATGTCTACAATGTCACGCCCGACCTGATGGTACTGACGCAACAACTCGGTCAGCCGATGCTCCCGCGTATCTCGTTCAAGCCATGGTGCGCGGCGCGCCAGACCATGGCGGCGACCGAAGCGTTGCGACAGCTCGTCGCCGACGGCCTGCGGCCAGACGACATGACCGAGATCCGCGTCGCGGTGCTGCCGCCGCATCAAAAAATGATCGACCACGGCGTGATCGCCGACGACCGCGCGTCGCACTTGACCAGCGTGCAGTACCAGATGGCGCTCGCCGCCTGTCAGCCGGACAATGTCTACGGCCTTGCGCAGTCGCCGCGCGATCTTTCGCCAATGCTGCGTTCGTTCATGGGGCGCATCACGATCATAGCCGATGACAAGCTGCTGACGGCCTATCCTGGTGCCTGGCCGGCGCGCATCGCGGTGACGACAGCGGCCGGTCCCCGTCACGCCGAGGTCATGCATGTGCCGGGGGATCCGGAGCGGCCGTTCGACTGGGCGCAGCTGACGGAAAAATTCCGCCGCGTGGTGAGCCCCGTCCTGGGACCGGAAAAGGCGGATGGCATGCCCAAGCGCATCGTCGAATGCCTCCATGACCAGAAATCGCTGATGCAGATGGTCGATGAGGTGAATGACATCTGTCGGTGCGCATGAGCGACGCTTGGTATGTCCTGCTCGTCTTGGTCGGACCGAAACCCCTGTGGGATGGCTTGTCCACATAGGGCTGGCGTGAGGGCCGGTGCACCGATCAGCTCGCCGCCCTCGTGTCGAAGCTCTGAGGGCCGCGAGGACGACGGCCCGCCACAGGTCTCGACGGCACGAGTGCCGGGCTGCTATGCGAGAGCAGCATCCCGGACCCGTCATGACCACGCTGCAACAGCGCCGCCGCGCCATCCGCCTATGGCTCTACACCGTGGCGATCCTCGTGGTCGCCATGGTGACAGT
The DNA here is from genome assembly GCA_035259885.1 of Xanthobacteraceae bacterium. GTDB lineage: Bacteria > Pseudomonadota > Alphaproteobacteria > Rhizobiales > Xanthobacteraceae > DATFWC01. The sequence goes on along the minus strand of DATFWC010000693.1, from coordinate 5,757 downwards.
GGGCGGCGCGACACGCCTCACCGATTCCGGCCTGTCGATCGTCGAGTGGCGGCCGGTCACCGGGACGGTGCCGCCGCTCAGCCAGGCGGATTGGGTCGCCGAGTTCGACAAGTACAAGACGTCGTCGGAATACGTGCTGGTCAACCAGGGCATGACGCTGGCCGAATTCAAGCGCATCTTCTGGTGGGAGTGGGCGCACCGCCTGCTCGGCCGCCTGATCGGCGCCGTGTTCCTGTTTCCGCTCCTGTTCTTCCTGTTCAAAGGGTGGATCGAGCCCGCGCTGAAGTGGCGGCTGTGGCTGATCTTCGGCCTGGGCGCGCTGCAGGGCGCGATCGGCTGGTGGATGGTGGCATCCGGCCTGGTGGGGCGCGTCGATGTGGCACAGGAGCGACTGGCCATTCATCTCACCACGGCCTGTCTCATTCTCATCGCGCTGGTGTGGACGGCGCGCAGCCTGGCGCCGCGGCCGGCCGCGGGCCCTGGGCGCCGGCTCAGCCCGCAGCGCCTCGCGCGCGGCGCCGTGATCATCCTCGCCCTGGCCGTCGCGCAGATCGGGCTCGGCGGGCTTGTCGCCGGACTGAAGGCCGGTCTCGTTTACGACACCTGGCCGCTCATCGAGGGGGCATTCATCCCGGCGCGCGAGCATTTGTTCTTTCTGTCTCCCGCATGGACGAATTTTTTGGACAACCATCTGACGGTGCAGTTCACGCATCGCATGATGGCCTATGGGCTGATCATCGTGGCCGTCCTCCACGCCGGCGACTGCGCCTGGCGCGGGCCGCGGGTCGTGCGCGCGGGCGCCGCCGTGCTGGCGCTTCTGCTGCTCGTGCAGGCCGCGCTCGGCATCGCGACGCTGCTCTGGCACGTGCCCCTGCCGCTGGCTCTGGCGCACCAGGGCGGCGCGGTCGCGGTACTAGTGGCCGCCGCGCTGCATGCGCACAATCTCGTTGCCGGACACGTCGAGGCTGAACCGGTCGACGACCACGATACTGAAGCGTCGCTCAACCGGCTCGGCCCGGAGCCGATGAAACCTGCTTGAGCGGACGACCGGCACGCCGGATAGTGCAGCCATGACGGAGAGCAGCCGCTTTGCCCGCGTCATCGCGGCCATCGACGCCGCCAACGCGCGCGATCCGAACCAGATCGAGACGGAGGGACGGCCGGAGCCGGCCGAACTCGTCTATGGCCGCCGCATGAGCGCGGTGCTTATGCGCATGGCGCCGGAAGCATCGGAGCACCTGCGCATCGCCGTGCGCGGCCAGCACGTCGAGCGCTGGACGTCGCCGCGCAAGAGCTATCCGGACGGACGCGGCGGCTATCTCAAGTGGCGCCGGGACCTGATGCAGTTTCACGCCCGGCGGGTCGGCGAGATCATGGCGGCGGAAGGCTTTGGCGCCGACGACATCGCCCGCGTCGGCTCGCTCGTGCGCAAGGAACGACTGAAATCCGATGCCGAAGCGCAGACGCTCGAGGACGTCGCCTGCATCGTTTTCCTCGAGCACTACCTGGATGGCTTCATGCGCAAGACGGACGAGGAGAAGCTCGCCGGCATCCTGGCCAAGACCTGGAACAAGATGTCGCCGCGCGGTCACGAGCATGCGCTCAAGCTCGCGCTGCCGGCGGGCATGCGCGACCTGCTGCAGCGCGGCCTGGCGCAACTGCGCCCGAAGGGCGCAGCCTGATCGGCGAACATGCTACCGAGCTGGTCGATTCGGCTGCGGCAGAATCCCGAGAAATTCAATAGGGTGGTCGCCGAGGTTCTCGCCGGCGTGCCGGCGGGTTGGAGTCCACTCGACCGCGCCGGCGCGGCGATGAATCTCGTGGCTGCTGCCGTCGGGCGCGGTATCCCGCAGATGTGCGTCCGTCAGCCACACGACGAGCCGTGCCGTGATCTCATGCATCGGGGTCTTCTCGTGCGGCTCCATGCGAATGCGCAACACCCGGATCGCGTCATTCTCGAATACGATGGTGACGCTGGTTGGCCCACCCTGCGCCGGTTGAGACACCGTCTCGAGCCGAGAGGGATCGGGTTGATGTTGGCCCCAGCCGGTTCCCGCCATCCCGGCTAAAGGAATGAAACCGGTGACTATCAAGGCGATCCTGGAAGCTCGTTGCACTTGTGTCTCCTCGGCGCCGTCAAATCTCACAACCATTTGCGTCGCCTGCACTTGACGCCTGCGACTGTGAATGCGTACGAGTTGAACTCAGGTTCAAGTCAACAGATTTTTTGTATGGCCGATTTCAGCATTGGCCAGGTCGCGCGAAGGATGGGATTGCGCCCTTCGGCCATCCGCTATTACGAACGTCTCGGGCTGCTCCCCAAGGCGCCACGCGTGGCCGGCCGCAGGTGCTACGACGATCGCGTGCTGGAGCGACTCGCCATCATCAGATTCGCCAAACACGTGGGTTTCAGCATCATGGAGATAAAGCTGCTGCTCGCCGAGGCTGAAGGCCGTCCACCGACCGAACGGTGGCGCAAGCTGGCGACCGAGAAAGCCGCACAGGTCGACGAATTCATCGCGCGCGCAGGCGAGGTGCGGAAGATGCTGCAGGAATCGCTGGAGCACAAATGCCCGAAACTGGTCGAGCGCGGTCGTGCCCTGAACCGCGCCGAACGCCTGCGACTGCGGGGCATACGCCCTCGTTCATAGGATGACACTCATGGACATCGCCACGCCCGCCGCGCTCGTCGACGAGGCGTGCATGATGCGCAACATCGCCCGCATGCAGCGCCGCATGGCGACGCACGGCGTGCGCCTGCGGCCGCACGTCAAGACGCCGAAATGCACCGAGGTGGCGCGCCGCCAGCAGGCGGCCGGTGCCAGCGGCATCACAGTGTCGACCTTGAAGGAAGCCGAGGAGTTCTTTGCCGCCGGCTTCGCCGACGTGCTCTATGCCGTGTGCATTGCGCCCGCCAAGCTCGACCGTGTGCTGGCGCTGCGCCGGCGCGGCTGCGCGCTGACCGTTCTGGTCGACTCCGTTGTCGCCGCCGAGGCCGTGGTGGACAGGGGACGTGCCGAGCACCACGCCTTCGACGTCATGATCGAGGTCGATACCGACGGCCACCGCTCCGGCGTCAAGCCGGACGACGCGGCCTTGCTCGACATCGGCACCGTGCTGCAGCGCGGCGGCGCGACGCTCAAGGGCGTGATGACACATGCGGGCAGCTCCTACGCGCTCGATACGCCGGACGCGCTGCGGGCCATGGCCGAGCAGGAGCGCAGCGGCTGCGTGCGCGCGGCGGAACGGCTGCGCGCCGCCGGCCTGCCGTGCGCCGAGGTGAGCGTCGGCTCGACGCCTACCGCACTGTCGGCAAGACATCTCGACGGCGTCACCGAGGTCCGCGCCGGCGTCTATGTGTTCTTCGATCTGGTGATGGTGAACGTCGGCGTGTGCGCCCTGCAGGACGTGGCGTTGTCGGTCCTCGCCACGGTCATCGGCCATCAGCCGGACAAGGGCTGGGCCATCGTGGATGCCGGCTGGATGGCGATGAGCCGTGACCGCGGCACCCAGCGGCAGAAGATCGATTATGGCTACGGCGCCGTCTGCGATGTGAACGGCCGCCCGCTCGACGGGCTGGTGATGGCGGAGGCGAACCAGGAGCACGGCATCGTGGCGCGCCGCGACGGCGTCGCCGATCCGGCCATCGCCGGGCGCTTTCCCATCGGCACGCAATTGCGCATTCTGCCCAACCACGCCTGCGCCACGGCTACCCAGTTCCCGGAATATCGCGTGATCGCCCAGGGCGGCGCCACACCCACATGGAGACGGTTCGATGGCTGGTGACATTGCTGCGATCAATCCCGCTACCATGGCGGCGCCGGGAGGCCACTACAGCCACGCCGTGGAGGCTGGCGGTTTCGTCTTTGTCTCCGGGCAATTGCCGATCGCGCCCGACGGTACCAGGCTCAACGATGCGCCGTTCGAGCGGCAGGCGCAGCAGGTGCTCGACAATATTGCGGCTGCGCTGGCCGGCGCCGGCAGTTCGGTGAGCCGGCTGGTGCAGGTGCGCGTCTACGTCACCGATATCCAGTCATGGCCCGCTTTCAACGCGCTCTACGCCGCGTGGGCGGGACCGGGACGTCCGGCGCGCGCTGTGGTGCCGGTGCCGGAACTGCATTACGGCTTCAAGATCGAGGCGGAGGCCGTTGCGCTGAAAGCCTGATGGGCGAGTCGTCGGGCACACGTCGCGATGGTGCGCCCGACGATCCGTCTCAACGCCGCAGCGCCGGCATCGCGCGCGCTGTCTTGGCGGCCCGCACCAGCTGCAGGAATTCGGCGCGGTAGCCGAACGCATCGTCGCCGCGCGCCAGCGTCGCGATGCGCAGGACGTCGTCGTAGGTGAACGTGCCGGTGTGGCGGCCGCCGCGCAGGATCTCGCCGAAGGCCGCTACACCGGTGGCGAAGCGCGCCTCGTTGGGCGCGTCCTCGAAGCGGACGTACTCGGTCGCCCGGCCGATCGGCGTGCTGATCAGCGTGCTGGCGTCGGACCCCGGCCGCTTGTAGCGGATCGTGACTGACCCATACTCGGTCGCGCTCGCTGGCGGCGCCGTGGCGGACGACGGCTGCGCGCGGCTCATCTCAACCACGCGCGGCCCGTCCACCGGAACGATCTCGTACAGCGCGGTCAGGCTCCAGCCAGGGCTGACGTGGGGAACGCGGAAGTCGCTAGCAAGATTGCTGAGCTTGAAGGGCCGTGCCTCGTCGCCGATCAGCCGAAATTCGACGACCGTCGCCGGGTTGAAGGCGACCTCGATCTTCATATCCTTGGCGATCGGGCCGGAGTCGGCCGGCTGTGCGGCATAGCCCTTCAAACCGATATGCACGATTTTGTGGCCGGCCGCCCACGGGCTGGGAAATACGGACACGGTGGGGCGGAGCGGCTCGCTCGCGCTCTCCGGCGCCGCATAGGCATAGGGGAAAGAGTTGACAAGTTCCCAGGTGCGTACCGCCTCTGCCCGCGGCAGGACGTTGCGGTCAAGCGATGCACGCAGCGACGCATAGGTCGAGGCCGGCGCCTCGCGCACGCTCTTGAATGCATTCTCCGGAGCACTGGAAAACTGGTCGTGCCCGGCCGGCGCGGACGGCGGCATGAGGCCGGGGGCCGGCGCCAGACGCGCCTTCGGCTGCTCGGCTGACGAACCGGCGTTCTGGCGACGGGGGCCGAACACGGCTTGCACGCCGCTATGCGCCTCCGCCGCGGGCTTCGGAGCCGCCGGCCTCCCATAGGCCTGCTTAGCACCGTCGCCCAAATCCCGTTCTGCAAGGGCCTTGGCTGGTGCCTGGGTTGCGACCGCGCGCTTTTCCGCCGCGGGCGCCTCGGTTTTCGCCAAGGCGGGCGGCGCGGGCTGGGCCGCGGGTGCGGGCGGGCTGACATTCGGCGCCGGCGCAACGCGGCTGGCCTCGACATCGGTCGGCGGCTGCGCCGGAAGCCGGTTGGCCGTGATGGTCTCAGGCTGCGGTGGAGCCGCGTCGCGCAGCGAATAGTCTTCGCGAATCAGCGGGCGTTCGCTGATGAAGATCCAACTGGCCGATCCGGCCATCAGGGCGACGAGGCTGGCGGCAATGGCGTAGCGGGCACGCGGCATGACAGACCTCCTGCGCGACGGCGGCGTGGCCGTCTGCCGCATGAGATGTCCGTCGTGCGCGGATCCTTGGTGGCCGGCTCGGTTTTTCGCGTCGAGCCGTTCCAGCGCCGTCGCAATCGCGACCTCTCGCGCCTCCGCGGCGGGCGCGGGAGCGTCGGGCAAAAAGATC
>DATFWC010000692.1:0-4321 GCA_035259885.1 Xanthobacteraceae bacterium | reverse complement strand
CGTCGCCTTCTTCACCGCCATCCGCCAGGGCGGCGCTGCCGTCGTGAGCGGGGAGGAGGGCGTCGCCAGCCTCGAGATCGCCATGCGTTGCCTCGAGGAGCGTCCGGCGCGGGCAGCGCCGCAGCGCAAGACGGTGCGTCGCGCCGCCGGCTAGCGATTGTTGGCGGCCGAATCTGGGCTAATAAGGCCGCCATGATCGAGCGCATCCTGACGGTCGGCGGCCTGACCCTGGTGTCGCGCGTCACCGGTTTTGCCCGCGACATGGTGCTCGCCTATGTGCTCGGCGCCGGGCCGGTGGCGGATGCGTTCTTCGTCGCCTTGCGCCTGCCCAATCATTTCCGCGCCATCTTCGCCGAGGGCGCCTTCAACGCCGCTTTCGTGCCGGCCTATGCCCGCATCCGCCAGCAGCAGGGCGACGATTCGGTGCGCGCTTTCGGCGACCGCATCTTCACGCTGATGGCGATGACGCAGGCCGTGCTGCTCGCGCTGGCGCTGGTGTTCATGCCTTGGGTGGTGGCGGGGCTGGCGCCCGGCTTCACCGAGGATCCGACCCGGTTCGCGCTCGCGGTGGAGTACACGAAGATCACCTTTCCGTACCTGATGCTGATGACGCTGGTAACGCTCTACAGCGGCATCCTCAACGCGCGCGAACGCTTCGCCGCGGCGGCGGCGGCGCCGATCCTGCTCAACCTGACGATGATCGCCGCGCTCGCCTGCGCCTTTCTGTTTCCCAGTGCCGGCTACGCGGCGGCGTGGGGCGTGCTGATGGCCGGCTTCCTCGAGCTCGCGCTGGTGAGCGGCGATGCCGCCATGGTGGGCGCCGCCACGCGCTTCCGCTGGCCGCGCTGGGATGAGGACATCAAGCGGTTCTTCAAGGCGCTCGGACCCGCCGTGGTCGGGTCGTCGGGCGTCCAGCTCGCGCTGCTCGCCGACACGATGATTGCGAGCTTCCTGGCCCAGGGCGCCGTGTCGGCGCTGTACTACGCCGACCGAATCAACCAGCTGCCGATCGGCGTGATCGGCATCGCGGCAGGTACCGTGGTGCTGCCGGAGATGGCGCGGCGGATCGCTGCCGGCGACGAGACCGGCGCGCTCCATGCGCAGAACCGCGCCATCGAGCTCACGCTGCTGCTCGCGGTGCCATGCGTCGCCGCGTTCCTGCTCGTTCCCGATCTCATCATGCGGGCGCTGTTCGCGCGCGGCGCGTTCACGGCGGGCGATGCCGCCGCCGCTGGCGCCACGCTCGCCGCCTATACGGTCGGCCTCATCCCGTTCGTGCTGATCCGCAGCGTGACGGCGACCTTCCTGGCGCGCGGCGATACCTGGACGCCGGTCAAGGCCGCGCTGCTCGCCGCGGTCGTCAACATCGCCTTCAAGATTGCCCTTATGGGACCATTGGCGCAGGTGGGACTGGCGCTGGCGACGGCCATCGGGGCCTGGATCAATTTCGGCCTCGTCGTGTGGTTTGCGACGAGTGCCGGCCTGTTCCGGCTGGACGAGCGGCTCAAGTCCTCGGCGGTGAAGATCGCCGTGGCCGGCCTGGCGTTGGCGATCGTCCTCTGGGTCGCGCCGGCGCCGGTGTTGAATCTGTTCCGCGGCCCGCTGCGCGACGTTGCCGCATTGGCCACGCTCGCCGTCATCGGCGGCATCGTGTATGGCTGCCTTATCGTCGCCCTGTTTGGCCGCCAGTGGCTGGTCATGTTCGTCCGCCGCCGGGACCGGAAAGCGAACGCCGCCGGGGATTGATCACGTTTTCTGATGCTTGATCCGCATCGCGCTGATGCGAGTGGGTTTTTTGGCCGAGCCCTGGTGGAGACTTGTCGCATCTCATAGATATGCCCTTCGGCGCCTCACCGGGGTTGGACTCGTGAGCGGAATTCGCCTGATGGAAGGTCTTTACTCAAGGTCAGCCGGGGTCGCGTGCGCGCTGTCGATCCTGTTGTTGGCAGGCTGCGGGCAGGGGCAGCAGCCGGCGCAGGCGCCGCCGGCGCCGCCGGCCGTGACGGTCGCCACGCCGACCAAGCGCACCATCGTCGATTCCGACGAATATGTCGGCCGCTTCGTGGCGGTCGACTCGGTGGAGGTGCGTGCGCGGGTCTCGGGCTATCTCGATACTGTGCATTTCACCGACGGCCAGGTCGTCAAGCAGGGCGATCTCCTGTTCACCATCGATCGCCGTCCGTTCCAGAACACGCTCGATCAGGCGCGCGCCAACCTGGCCACCGCTAAGTCGAATCTCACCTACACCGAAGGGGACCTGGCGCGCGGCCAGCAGCTCGTGCGCGACCGCACCATTGCCGAGCAGACGTTCGAGCAGCGCGCCCAGGCCAAGCGCAACGCCGAGGCGGCCGTCGCCGCCAACGAGGCGGCGGTCCGCCAGGCCGAGCTCGACCTGCAGTTCACCGAGCTGCGCGCCCCCGTTACCGGCCGCATCGGCGATCGGCGGGTCTCGCCCGGCAATCTGGTGACCGGCGGCACCGGCACCACGACGCTGCTTGCCATGATCGTGTCGACCGATCCGATCCGCTTCGAGTTCACCTTCGATGAAGCCTCGTTCCTGCGCTACGAGCGGCTGTCGAAGGAGGCCCAGAACGGTGGGAACTGGTCGTCCACATCGGTCATGCTCAAGCTGATCGACGAGAAGGATTTTGCCCACCGCGGCCGCATGGACTTCGTCGACAACGTCATCGACCGTGCCTCCGGCACCATCCGCGGCCGTGCGCAGTTCGCCAACGCCGACAACCTGTTCACCCCCGGCATGTTCGCACGCGTGCAGGTGCCGGGTTCGGCGCCCTACCAGGCGCTGCTCGTGCCCGACGCCGCGATCGGCACCGAGCAGGCACGCAAATTCGTGCTGATCGTGGGTCCCGACGGGACGGTCAGCCAGAAATACGTGACGCTCGGCGACATCGTGGACGAGCTGCGCGTCATTAAGTCCGGGCTCTCGGCCGACGACCTGGTGATTGTCAACGGACTGATGCGCGCGCGCCCCGGCGCCAAGGTCGCGCCGCAGCAGCAGGGCGCGCCGCCATCGGCTGCCAACACACCGCCCGCTCAGCCGCCGAAGACCAACTGAGCCGGCCATGAAGATCTCGCACTTCTTCATCGACCGGCCGATCTTCGCCTCGGTGGTCTCCATCGTGTTCGTCATTCTCGGCGCCGTGTCATTCTACCGGCTGCCGGTGGCTCAATATCCCGAGATCGCGCCGCCGATCATCAACGTGGCCGGCCAGTACCCGGGCGCCAGCGCCGACGTTGTCGCCACCACGGTCGTTGCTCCCATCGAGGAGCAGATCAACGGCGTCGAGAACATGCTGTACGTGTCGTCGAACTCGACCGCCGACGGCCGCTTCACGATCTCGGTCACCTTCGACCTCGGCACCAATCTCGACATCGCCCAGGTGCAGGTGCAGAACCGCGTCGCCATCGCGCAGCCGCGCCTGCCGCAGGACGTGCGCCAGATCGGCGTCACGGTGCAGAAGTCGTCGCCCGACCTGATGATGGTCGTGCACCTCTACTCGCCGGACAAGACGCGCGACCAGCTCTACATCTCCAACTACGCCACGCTGGAGATCAAGGACGCGGTCCAGCGGGTGGACGGCGTCGGCAGCATCACGGTGTTCGGCAGCCGCGACTATTCGATGCGCGTCTGGCTCGAGCCCGCCCGGCTGCAGGCGCTTGGCATGACGGCCAGCGACGTGGTCGCGGCGCTGCAGGGCCAGAACGTGCAGGTCGCCTCCGGCGTGCTCAACCAGCCGCCGGTGGACCAGCCGCGTGCCTTCCAGGTGGCGGTGCAGACGCTCGGCCGGCTCGCCGATCCCAACGAGTTCGCCAACATCGTGGTGAAGCAGACGCCCACCGCGGTGGTGCGACTCAAGGACGTGGCGCAGGTCGAGCTTGCGGCCCAGGACTACGGCTCGAACTCCTACCTCGACCTCGACGAGGCGGTGGCGCTCGCCATCTTCCAGCGGCCGGGCTCCAATGCGCTCGCCACGGCGCAAGGCGTCATCCGGACGATGGATGATCTCTCCAAGCGTTTTCCGCCCGGCATCAAGCACACCATCATCTACAATCCCACCGAGTTCATCCAGCAGTCGGTCGACGCCGTGCAGGAGACGATCCTCGAGGCGATCGGCCTCGTCGTCCTGGTCGTCGTGCTGTTCCTGCAGACCTGGCGCGCCGCCGTCATTCCCCTCGTTGCCATTCCGGTCTCACTGATCGGCACGTTCTTCTTCATGGCGGCATTCGGCTTCACGCTGAACAACCTGTCGCTGTTCGGGCTGGTGCTGGCCATCGGCATCGTGGTGGACGACGCCATCGT
>DATFWC010000691.1:0-8616 GCA_035259885.1 Xanthobacteraceae bacterium | reverse complement strand
GTTGGGAAGCACGTGGCGCACCGCGATCGAAAACTCGTTCATGCCGATCGCGCGGGCGGCCTCTACATAGGGCATCTCGCGCAGCATCAGCGTGTTCGAGCGGATGACGCGCGCAACGGTGGGGACGAGCGGTATCGAGATTGCAATGATCGTGTTGCTGATCGACGGTCCCAGCGCCGCCGCCATGACCAGCGCCATGACCAGGAGCGGCAGCGACTGCAGCATATCCATGAACCGCTGGACGACGAGATCGAACCAGCCGCCGAAATAGCCGGACATCAGGCCAATGGAGACCCCGATCAGGCAGCCGAGCGCAGTCGAGCCGATACCGACAGCAAGCGAGATGCGCGCGCCGTAGACAATGCGGCTCCACATGTCGCGCCCCATGAAGTCGGCACCGAGCGGGTGGGCACCGCCGGGGCTGGCGAGCGAGGCACGTGAGTCGGTTGTGGTCGGATCGAACAAAGTGATCCAGTCGGCGAACAGCGCCATGAGCACGATGACGAGCACGATCACGGCGCCGGCCGCGCCGAGCGGGTAGCGGCGGAGAAAATAGGCGGGTGAGGCCCACAATCCTCCGCCGCCGGCGCTTGCACGGCTCAGCTCCGCCTCGTGATCGATCAGCGTCAAGGGTTGCTCCTGCAGGTTTGGTTTGGTTTCAATCCTCGTACTTGATGCGCGGGTCGAGCACTGCATACGCCATGTCGACGACGAAGTTCACGGTCACGACGACGACGGCGATGAACATCACCAGGCTCTGCACCACCGGATAGTCGCGCCAGCGGATGGCCTCGACCAGAAAGCGGGCGACGCCGGGAATATTGAACACGGTCTCGGTGACGATCAGTCCGCCGATGAGGAACGCGGCCTCGATGCCGATGATCGTAATGATCGGCAGCACCGCGTTGCGCAGCGCGTGCTTGTAGTTGATGGCGGCCGGCGACGCCCCTTTTGCGCGCGCGGTGCGAATGTAGTCCTGGCGCAGCACTTCCAGCATGGACGAGCGGGTCAGCCGCATCAGCAGCGCGGAGGCGCGGAAGCCGACCGCGGCGGCCGGAATGCTGAGCAGCAGAAGCTCGTCCCACAGGCTCGCCGGCTGGCTGGTATAGATCGGAATCCAGCCGAGATAGCGCACGAACGCCATCAGGATGAGAAGCCCGAGCCAGAACGAGGGCAGCGACAGTCCGCTCAGGCTGATCACCCGGAGCACGTAGTCCAGCAAGGTGTTCTGACGTACCGCGCTGACGACGCCGAGCGGCACGCCGAACACAATCGAGAACATGAGTGCCAGACCGGCAAGCTTGGCGGTAACCGGGATGCGCGGCAGGATCTCGTCGAGCGCGGGCTGCTCGGACACGTAGGTGTAGCCCAAATCACCGCGGGCGAGACCGCCGATCCAATTGACGTACTGGATCACGATCGGCTTATCGAGACCGAGTTCGGCTTCGAGCTTCTGCTTTTCGGCCTGGCTCACCATGCCGGCCGCGTCGAACAGAATATCGGCGATGTTGCCGGGAACGATGCGCAGCATGACGAAGATGATCACCGAGATCCCGAACAGGGTCAGGATCATCAGCAGCAATCGTCGGATCAGATAGGCGCCCACCGCTGGATTCCGCAGCCCAATCGGGTGATCGATTCCGCCGTCATTTCATGGGCGCCGCCGCAGGCGGGCGGCGCCGCACGGTGCTGCGCTCACTTGTCGAGCCAGACGTCCTCGAACCGCGCCCCGTTGTAGATGCTGTTCTGATGCAGCACGAGGCCTTTCACCTGCGGGTACCAGCACGTGGCGGCGCGCTGGAAATGGATGACCGGCCGCGCCACGTCCTCGGCGAGGCGGCGCTCGATTTGCCAGACGAGCTCCTTGCGCTTCTCGACGTCCGCCTCCTTGGACTGCTCGGCAATGAGGCGCTCAGCCTCCTGGTTGCAGTAGTGCGTATAGTTGCGCTCCGAGCCGCACGTGTAGTTCTCGACGAAATTGACGTCGGGATCGTCCACCGCGAGGCCGGTCAGATTGAGACCCACGGAATAGTCCCCGCGCGTGACTTTGCGGTGCCAGATCGTGGTGTCGACGACGTCGAGTTCGGCGTCGACATAGATCTTCTTGAGCTGGTCGATCAGAATCACGGCCGGATCGCGATAGATCGCGATATCGCGGGTCGAAACCTTGAGCTTGAGCGGCTTGTCAGGACCGTATCCCAGGCCCTGCATGATGGCGCGCCCTTCCGCCAGCTTCTTCTCCACGTCCTTGCCGTAGCCGGGCAGCGACCTCAGCATCTCCTCGGGCATGCCCCAAAAGCCTTCCGGCGGAGGCTGCATGGCGCCACTGATGCCCAGTTGGCCCTCGCCGAGGATGTCGTCAAAGCTCTTGCGGTCGATGGCGAGCGCCATGGCACGGCGCAGCTTCGGTTCATTGAACGGCGCCGCCTCGCTGTTGACCAGGAGATTGGTGTAGACCCCGGTCGGCCGCAGCTGGCAGATCGCCTTCGGTGCCTGCGACTTCACGTCCTTCAGCAACGGGATGGTCACGTCGGTGTCGTACGTCATGTCGAACTCGCCCGACACGAAGGCCAGGATCCGCGTCGAGCGGCTGGCGATGATGCGAACCTCGATTGCATCGAGGTAGGGCCGCCCCTTCTTCCAGTAATCCGGGTTGCGCGCGAGCTTGATGACCTCGTTGCGCTTGAATTCGACGAACCGGAACGGTCCCGTCCCGAGCGGCTTGGTCCGCATGTCGCGCGGCGAGACGTGACATGGATAGATCGGGGTGTAGCCCGACGCCAACAGCGCCAGGAAAGACGGTTGCGGGTTCTTCAGCTCGAACGTGACTTCGAAATCGCCGTTGAGACGAACGTTCTCAACGTTGTGGTACCAGACCTGGCGCGGATTCAGGCGCAGGCCGTCCTTGGCCTTGCCCAGGAGCAGATCGAAGGTGCAGCCGACGTCCTTGGCGGTGAACGGCTTGCCGTCATGCCAGCGGACGCCTTGGCGCAGCTTGAACGTGACCTGCTTCCTGTCGCCGCTCCAGGTCCAGCTCTCCGCCAGATCCGGCACGATCGTATCCAGGCTGTTGCTCGGCTTGCTCTGATCGAAGAGGACCAGGTTGTTGAAGACCGCCATGAACGGATTGACGGTGGATACCGTCGCCTCTTCATGGATCGACGTGGTCGGTGGATTGTCGCGATGGTAGTACTTGAGCGTCCCACCTTGCTTTTGCGCGGCCGCGGGCAGCGTCATAATGGCCGCGACGGCAAGCGTTACCGCCGCCGTGCTCAGAATCCTGGAGCGCATCGTCATCCTCCCTGACTTCGCGCGATGTCGCCCCCGCGCTTGCGCTTCTTTATTCTTGTGCGGTTAGCCTAGCCGGGACGAATTGCCGGATCAACGCGAAAGGCTCTCCTGGCGGATTTTGCGGCTTGCGGCGGTTCGTCCCTGCGCGGATGGAGACCACGGGACGCTTGCCAACCGAACCACTTCCAACCACCATACCGCCGCACCAGCGTGAGCCGAGTGGAAACGGTCGTGAGCGAGAACGGAAGCATCGTCGTCGAAACGGCGACGCGGATTTTTTCGGACCTCGCCGACCCCCAGGCCGTCAACCGCGCCAAGGACGAAAGCTGGAAGGCGTCGTTGTGGCAGGCCTTGGCCGATAACGGCCTGACCCTTGCATGGGTCCCGGAAGCCCATGGTGGCGCGGGCGCAAGCCTTGCGGACGGTTTCGACGTTCTCGGCGTGGCCGGGCGATTTGCCGCCCCTGTGCCCCTGGCGGAGACGCTGCTCGCCGGCTGGCTGCTGGCGCGCGCGGGCATTTCCTCGCCCGGCGGCGCCATGACGGTGGCTCCCGCGCGTCCCCGCGACCGCATCATGCTTCACTCCGACGGCACCTTGAGCGGATGCGCGCGCGGGGTTCCGTTTGCGCAGGATGCCGACCACCTTGCGATTCTTGCGCATGGCGACGCGCCATCGATCGCGCTGGTGGAAACCGGGGCGTTGGTCGTGGAGAATGGCCGCAGTCTCGCCGGCGACGCCTTGAGCGTCGTGACGCTCGATCGCGTCACACCGATCCATGTCGCCCCGGCGCCTGCGGACTTCAACCAGACCTCGCTCATGATCATGGGCGCGGTTGCACGCAGCATCGAAATGGCGGGAGCGCTGGAAGCCATCCTGGCGATGACCTTGCGCTATGCGAACGAACGGGTCGCCTTCGATCGTCCGATCGCCAAGTTCCAGGCGGTGCAGCACAGCCTCGCGCGGCTCGCCGGCGAGGTTGCGGCCGCCATGACCGCATCGGGATCGGCGGCCGATGCGATTGCGCACGCCGACATCTTCGGCGAGGCGATTTTCCTGGAAGCGGCTGCCGCAAAAATCCGTTCCGCCGAGGCCGCCGAGGAGGGCGCCGCGATCGCCCATCAGGTGCACGGCGCCATCGGGTTCACCAAGGAGCATATCCTGCACCGGTTCACGCTGCGGCTGCTCGCCTGGCGCGACGACTTCGGCGATGAAAGTCATTGGGCGGCTGCGCTCGGCAACCGGGTCGCCGCGCGCGGCGCCGACGAGTTCTGGCCCCTTGTGGCCTCGCGCTAGTGTCCCGATTCCGAAGTTCGCAAAACCTTGCAGCACGTTCTGTAGCAGCACCGGAAGCCGCCCATGACCGCCAACCTCCGTTTCGACCCGATCCGCCTGCCGCCGGAGTGCGAGGCGCTGCGGCGCGAGGTGCGCGCCTTCCTCGCCGAGGAAGTGGCGGCGGGGACTTTCGACCCGAACCAGCCCAGATACGGCGACTTGCACGATCGCGCGTTCAGCCGCCGCGTCGGCGCCCGCGGCTGGATCGGCATGACCTGGCCGAAGAAATACGGCGGACACGAGCGCAGCTTCCTCGAGCGCTACGTCGTGACCGAGGAATTCCGGGTGGCGAATGCTCCCGCCCGCCTGCACTTCGTGGCCGACCGTCAGAGCGGCCCGATCCTCCTCAAATACGCACCGGAGCACGTCAAGCTGGATATCCTGCCGCGCATCTGCCGCGGCGAGTTGTGCTTCGTCATCGGCATGAGCGAGCCGGGGTCGGGGTCGGATTTGTTCGCGGCCAAGACCAAGGCAACGAAGACGAACCGCGGTTGGGTCATCAACGGAAGCAAGATCTGGACCAGCAACGCCCACATCGCCGACTACATGATCGGGCTTTTCCGCACCTCGCCGCCGACCAAGGACAACCGGCGGCACGGGCTCACCCAGTTTCTCGTCGACATGAAGACGCCGGGCATCACGGTCAACCCGATCTACCAGATGACCGGTGAGCACGACTTCAACGAGGTCATATTCGAAGACGCCGTCATGCCGGAGGATCACGTGCTCGGCGAAATCGACGGTGCGTGGAAGCAGGCGACAAGCGAGCTGGCCTACGAGCGGAGCGGCCCCGAGCGGTTCCTGGAAACTTTTTATGTTCTCACCGCGCTCGTTCGCGCGCTCGGACCGAAGCCCGATCTGCGCAGCGCCGAAGGACTCGGCCGCCTGGTCGCCCAGCTGCACACGCTGAGACGGATGTCGGTATCGGTCAACGGCATGCTGCAGGCGGGCCAGGAACCGGTGGTCGAGGGCTCGATCGTCAAGGACCTGGGGACAGTGTGGGAACGCAAGCTGCCGGGCCGGGTGCGCGAGCTGGCGGCATTCCTCGAGCCCGAGATGACCAACCGCGCGAGCCTGGAGGACCAGCTTGCCTTCGCCACCACGATCGCGCCCAAGCTCACCATCCAGGGCGGCACCACGGAGGTCCTGCGTGGCATCATTGCCCGCGGCCTCGGCCTGCGCTGACTGCCGCGCCAGCTCTGCTCCCGGGAGACCAGTCCGTGCCCGACATCGGAAAACTCCTGTGGCCGCGCTCGGTGGCGGTGATCGGTGCCTCGTCCGACACGAAGGGTCTGCGCGGGCGCATCCTGCAGATCATGAAAGGCCATGCGTTCGCCGGGCCGGTCTATCCGGTCAGCCGCAGTGAAGCCGAGGTGCAGGGTCTTCCGGCGTTCCGTTCCGTCGCCGACCTGCCGGGACCGGCTGATCTCGCGGTTCTCATCATCCCGGCGAGATTCGTTCCGGAGGAGCTCGAGCGCTGTGGCCGCGCCGGCGTTCCGGCCGCGACCATCTTGAGCTCGGGCTTCGCCGAGGAGACAGGCGGGCTGGGTTCGAGCCTGCAGGATGAGGTCCGCGCGATTGCCAGGCGCTACGACATGGCGGTGAGCGGACCCAACGGGGAAGGGTTTGCCAACACGGCGGCGGCGCTGTGCCCCACCTTCAGCCCGATCATGGACGCAGGAGCAGCGCCGCTCGCTCCGGCGGACGGCCGCACCGGTGGTCAGGTGGCGGTCATTTCGCAAAGCGGCGGCATGGGCTTTGCCTTCTTCGACCGCGGCCGACCGAAGGACCTGTCCTTCCGCTACGTCGTGACGACCGGCAACGAGGCCTGCCTCGAGACGTTCGACTTCGTCGACTACATGCTGGATGAAGGCAAGACCGATGTCTTCCTGCTGCTGCTCGAGGACGTGAAAGATTTTGCGACCTTCGACCGCGTGGCCGCCAAGGCGCTGCGCGCCGGCAGGCCGCTGATCGTCAGCAAGCTTGGGAAGTCCGAGGCGGGCAGCCGCGCGGTCGCTTCGCACACCGGCGCGCACGCCGGTTCGCACGACGCATACCAAGCCGTGTTCGCGCGCTACGGCGTGATCGAAAGCTCCGACCTCGACGAGATGATCGATATCGCGGCAGGATTCCTCGCCTTCGGTACGCGCCTGCCTCTGGGCAAACGCGTCGGCATCTGCACGTCCTCCGGCGGCGCCGGGGCGTGGATGGCGGATGCGTGCGCCGCCGCTGGGCTGGAGGTGCCGCCGCTCGACGCCGCAACGCGGGCTCACATCGACGTGCATCTTCCCTCCTACGGCACCTCGCAGAACCCGGTGGACGTGACCGCCCAGGCCGTGCACAAGATGGGATACGCGGAGTTCGCGCGATTGCTCGCCAGCTCACCCGTGGTCGACGGCGTCATCGTGGTCGTGACCGCGGGCTCGCCGCGCCTGCTCCTGGGCGATCGCGAGCCGCTCGCCAGGCTTGCGCGCGAGAGCGCCAAGCCGATCTTCATGTGGAGCTATACGCGGCCGGCGGAAGCGTGCGTGAGGCTGCTGAGCGAGGGCGGTTATCCGCTGTTCACCAGCGCGCGCAATTGCGCCCGCGCCATGCGGGTGATGGCGGAGTACCGCGCCGATCGCGAACGATTCATGTGCGGGTAACGATGAAGGATGTCAGATGGGTCCGTTCAAGGATATCGCCGTCGAGAAGTCGGGCTTCGTCGCGCTCATCGAGATTCGACGGCCACCCAACAACTTCTTCGACATCGCGCTGATCCGGGAGATCGCCGGCGCCCTGGAAGCGCTGGACGAGGACCCGTGCCGCGCCGTGGTCCTGGCGTCGCAAGGCAAGGCCTTCTGCGCGGGCGCCAATTTCGGCGACGGCAGCGCACTCAATCGCGAGGGACGCATGCCGGGCGAGCCGACGCAGGGAACGACCGGGCATCTCTATATCGAGGCGATCCGCCTGTTCCGCACCCGGAAGCCGATCGTCGCCGCGGTTCACGGTGCGGCCGTGGGCGGGGGCCTGGGGCTCGCGCTGGTGGCGGACTTCCGCGTCACCTGTCCGGAGGCGCGCTTCTGCGCAAACTTCACGCGGCTCGGGTTCCATCCCGGCTTCGGGCTGACAACGACGCTGCCCGAGGTGATCGGCAAGACCAATGCCGCGCTGATGTTCTATACGAGCCGCCGCGTCACCGGCGAGGAAGCCTATCGCATGGGTCTCGCCGACATGCTCGTGGCCCAGGATCAGGTCCGGTCCGCGGCACAAAAGCTCGCTGCCGAAATCGCGGAAAACGCACCGCTCGGCCTGATCGCGACGCGCGCGACCCTGCGGGCCGGTCTCGCCGATCGCGTCAGGATCGCGACCGAGCACGAGCTTGCCGAGCAGACCCGCCTGCGCCTGACCGACGACTTCAAGGAAGGCGTCAAGGCCATGGCCGAGCGCCGCGTCCCCAACTTCGCCTGTCGCTGATGGCAGCAGTCGCGGGGCGATCCGCACCTCGCGCCCTTTATCGGGCAGTCGTCCTGACTCGATTGCTGCGTGTTCTAATTCTACAGCTTGTTTGCGTCGACTCTTTCGACAACATCGACCCAAAGCGGACATGCCGTCTCAAATTGAGCTTGGCCTTGTTACCGTTTTGGCGATCTCGTGTGCGCAGTTGATGAACAGCGCGGCGACCGGGCTGAGTGTCCGATTTTTCAATGTGACGATTCCAATCGGGCGGCGCGTGGTCGGTAAACTGATGGGCAGGACCTTGAGCGCCGCGTTCTTCGAGCCGAATCTGACCGTCGAACTCTGAACCATGCTGACAAAGCGCCCACTTGCCAGCAGAGCGTTGCGTACGGGAGTAACAGAGCTGTAGACCGTTGCGCGGGGCACAGCGAGCGCGGCGGCACGGAACGCCTCGGCTACCACCGAGCCGTAGAGACTATCCAAGGGGGGTAGCGTCCAAGCCGCATCGATCAATTCGGCAAGTTCTACTTTGCGCCGCCGAGCCCACGAGCTGCG
>DATFWC010000690.1:0-7182 GCA_035259885.1 Xanthobacteraceae bacterium | reverse complement strand
GGGAAGATCCCAGTTCTCCTTGGAAAAATATTTCGGGTCGCCCACGATCGGATGGTCGCTATGGGCGCAATGGGCGCGCAGCTGGTGGGTGCGGCCGGTGACCGGCTTGAGCGAGAGCCAGGCGAGCTGCCGCGCAGCGGTCTCTACCACGGCGTAGTAGGTCACGGCGTGGCTCGCTCCCTCCTCGCCGTGGCGCGCGATGCGCACAAAACTGTCGCGCTCCTGCTCCTCCTTGGCCAGGAAAGTGGAGATGCGTCCCTGCCTGGGCTTCGGCACGCCGGCCACCAGGGCCCAGTAGATCTTGCGCGCTGCGCGCGAGCGGAAGGTCTTTGCCAGCGCCGCGGCAGCAAAGCGCGTCCTGGCGACCAGGAGGCAGCCCGCGGTGTCCTTGTCGAGCCGATGGACCAGGCGCGGCCGCTGGCCGGAGGCATCGCGCAGCACGTCGAGCATGCCGTCGACATGGCGGACGGTGCCGGAGCCGCCCTGCACCGCCAGGCCCATCGGCTTGTTGAGCACCATCACGTCGGCGTCCTCGTAGAGCGTGATGCCCTTGAGGAACGCGCGCGTCTTCTCGGCCTCGCCGCGCGCCGCAGGCGCACCGTCCTGGCGCGCGCCCGCCTCGTTGGGTTCGAGGCGCAGCGGCGGCACGCGCACGGCCTGGCCCGGCTGCAGCCGGTCCTTCGGCTGCACGCGCTTGCCGTTCACGCGCAGCTCGCCTTTGCGGATGATGCGCTGGATATGGGAGAACGACAGGCCGGGGAACCGCGCCTCCAGAAAGCGGTCGACGCGCATACCGGCCTCGTCGGCCGTGACCGCAACGGTCTGCACGTTACCGCGCGCCGCCGCTTCGCCGGGATGCTGAGATTTTGCCGCCATGGCCCCTGTCTGTGCCACAGCGGCCGCAGTGATTTCAACGCCGGCCCGCCGCCGGCCGGCCCTCGCCGACCGGGTCGCGGGCAGCAGGCGCTCAGAACAGCCGGATCTGCACGTCGGCGGCCGAGAGCTTCGTGGCGACTTGATCGGTCAACCCGACGTCGGCGAAGCGCGTGTGCAGCTCCTTCTTGACGTCGTCGGCCAGCGCCTGCTTCGCCGGCATATAGATGAGGCTTGCGGTTCCGTCGGCGCCCCGGCTGGCCGCCGAAAATTCGCTGAAGTCGGTGAAGACCGCATTGGCGCTATAGCCCTTGCGCAAGAGGTAGTCCTCCATCTTCAACGCCTGGTCCTTGCGCGCCTGGGAATAGAAGATCAGGACCACGCCGTCGCGGCTCGCAGGCGCCGGGGTTGCGGCCGGCGCCGCAATCGAAGGCGGCACCGGGCCGGCTGACGCGACGGTGATGCGCTGCTGTTGCTGCTGCAGGGCGTCGACACGGCGCCTGAGCTCGGCCACCTCGCGCTTGAGCCGCGCGCCCTGTTCGCCCAGGTCGTCCTTGAACTGGGCGTTCTGCTTCTCGATCTGCTGCTGTAGCGCCACCTCGACACCGCCGGCCTTGAAGGTCAGGCTCGCGAGCGTCGGCGCCACGCACAGCAGGGCACCGATGCCGAGCACGATGGCATGGCTGTTGGACATGTTCGGATTGCGGATGATCGCCTGGGCACAGGTGAACACCAGGCCGATGCCGCCGAGCAGCGGCACGAAAGTGATGAGGACGCGCACGAGGTCTTCCATGTTTCCCCTCCCCGGGATTTTTGCCGTTGATCTCGGCGCGATCCGGCGAGCGGCCAGCAGCGCCTCGAACGATCACGAAACTCTTTCGGCGTCAGAGCGGCAGCGAACGCAACAAGGTTGAATGGAAAGGCCCGGGCTGCCGCTCAGCGCCCGGACCTCGTCTTCACTGACGCGGCACGGCGTTACTCCACCCGCGTCCAGGTCTGGCCGCCGCAGAACAGGCCGCCAAAGGCGCAGCCTTCGACCCGCAGCGCGTTGGCGCCCTTCATGGACATGTGCGACATGTAGGTGCCGCCGCTGCGCACGTCGTGGATCTTGCCGTTCCAGCGGTTCTTCTGGCCCGGCTGCATGTTGATGAGGATTTTTTCGCTCGGCTTGCCTTCGGTGTGGCCGCACAGGGCCTCGCCGCACTCGACGATGCGCACCTTGCCTTCGTTCTTCTCGGTCGCCCACACGCCGAGCGGGCTCGGCTCGGCGGGCTTGACCGGCTCGGCGGCCGCCACCGGCTCGGTGGCGCGCGGCGCGGGCTCGGTGGCGCGAATCGCCGGCTCGGTGGCGCGGACGACGGGCTTGGGCTCATCAGTGACCGGCAGCGAGAGCCGCGCGAGCGGCTTGCGGTCGTCAGCCTGAGTCGCCGGCGACGCCGGAGCGGCCGGAGCAGCGCTCGGCGCCGGCGTCGTGGCCTTCGGGCTGTCCACGGCAGCGGCCGCCACGGGTGCCGCAGCCGCCGGGACGGCGGTGGCCGCTACGCTCTCGCTCTTGTCGGCCTTGCTCGACTTCTCCTTCACGTTGGTCTGGATGCAGGAGATCTTCTTGCAGTTCTTCGGCACTGCGAAGCGCACCACGCGTCCGCCGAACTTGAATTGGTGGACCTTGGCCTCGGCCGCGGCGGTGCTGCCGATCATGGCCAGGATGGCAATGACAATGAATTTGCGCACGGGGAGCCTCTGTTGAAAAAGAGCCGATATTCAGTGTCGGAGGCAGCTATGCCGCAGGGGTGCGGCCCTGTAAGTGACGCGGGTCACAGAGGAAAAATGGCTGTTGCGGCGGGCGGTTCGCGTGCCGGTTGATGGCCCGACAGGCCCTATCCGCCCCCGCGCTCCCGACGCAGCTTCGCCCAGTACTCCAGGCGCTTGCGGATCTCGCGCTCGAAGCCGCGGTCGGGCGGGTCGTAAAAGGTTTGGCGGCCGAGGCCTTCGGGGAAATAATCCTGCCCCGAGAAGGCATCGGGGGCGTCGTGGTCGTAGTCGTAGCCGGCGCCGTAGCCTTCGCTTTTCATCAGCCCGGTCGGCGCATTGAGAATGTGCTTGGGCGGAAGCAGCGAGCCGAATTCCTTCGCCACCCGCATGGCGGCGCCGTAGGCCATATAGGCGGCATTGGATTTCGGCGCGGTGGCCACGTAGATCACGGCCTGGGCGATGGCGAGTTCGCCTTCCGGGCTGCCGAGAAAGTCGAAGGCGTCCTTGGCCGCGTTGGCCACCACCAGCGCCTGCGGATCGGCAAGCCCGATGTCCTCGACCGCCATGCGCATCACGCGACGGGCGATGTACAGTGGATCCTCGCCAGCATCGAGCATGCGGGCGAGATAGTAGAGCGCCGCATCGGGATCGGAGCCGCGCACCGACTTGTGCAGTGCCGAGATCAGGTTGTAGTGGCTGTCCTGGGACTTGTCGTAGACCGGGGCGCGCCGCTGCACCACCTCCTGGAGCGCCGCGGCGTCAAAGGTCTCGCCGGAGCGCGCGGCGCGCCATAGTTCCTCGGCGAGCGTGAGCGCCGCGCGGCCGTCGCCGTCCGCCATGCGGATGAGCGAGGCTCTCGCCTCGTCGTCGAGCGGCAGCCTCTTCCCTTCGATCGCCTCGGCGCGCGCCAGGAGTTTTTCCAGCGCCTCGCGGTCGAGCGGGCGGAACACGAGCACGCGCGCGCGCGACAGCAGCGAAGCATTGAGCTCGAACGACGGGTTCTCGGTGGTGGCCCCGACCAGCACCACGGTGCCGTTCTCCACCACCGGCAAAAAGGAATCCTGCTGCGCCCGGTTGAAGCGGTGCACCTCGTCGACGAACAGCAGCGTGCCTTGCCCGGTCTCGCGCCGCGCGGTGGCGGCATCGAACACCTTCTTCAGATCGGCAACGCCCGAGAACACCGCCGAGATCTGCTCGAAGTAGAGATCGGTCGCGGTGGCGAGCAGCCGCGCCACTGTGGTTTTTCCGGTGCCGGGCGGGCCCCAGAAGATCAGCGAACCGAGCGAGCGCGTCTCCAGCATGCGGGTGAGCGCGCCGTCGGGACCGAGCAGGTGATCCTGGCCGACCACCTCGGCGAGGCTTTGCGGACGCAGCTTGTCGGCGAGCGGTCGCGGCGCGCTGTCGTCGAGACCGGCGGCGGAGAAGAGATTGGGAGCGGTCGTGCGTGCTGGCTTCGCCATGAGGATGCTTATCACATCAATTCGGCGCGCCAGCGAGCATGCAGCCCATATGTTCGACCCTCACATGCGGCCTGCCGCGCATTTGAATCCTTCATGGGCGCCAGCCCAAGTTGGCAGCCCAAGTTGGCTTTCCCACCCAAAACTCTGAGATAATTCGGCAACAGGTGGAAAGCAAATGAGCAAAATCGGCGATCTGGTGATGAATCGCTGAGCACGCCTCTGTTACCATTCGTCCGGCTCTCTGCTTCAAGAGCGCTGGCTCAAAGGGAGCGCCAGCGTTTCTTCGAAAGCCGGGCAGGCACGCGAGGCGTTCGCCCTCAGGCCGTCCAGGCTGTGACACGCTGCCGAGAGCCGTCCCATCGCCAACAACGGTGCAATTTGTCGCGAGGCACGCTCGTGCGCTCGCCGGGAGACGGTTGACGCATCGTGCGTCCCCGCGACGCGTTGCGACGTGTGTTGGCCTCTGCATTGGAGGGACACATGACAGGCAAATTGGCGAAACTGGCGACAGTGGGCGTACTGTCGTTCTGCGCAATGATGTCAACAGCCCAGGCCGGTTCGGTCACGCAACCGGGTGAAACGGTGGGAGTTGCCGCGGGTGCCCCCCTGCCCGAAGGCCTCTATTTCGTCAACACCGCCGACTGGGGCTGCCGCAACACGAGCCCGAACGACACGTGCGTGGGCGTCGATATTCCGGTCCTGGCGTGGTCCACGCCATGGACGCTGTTCGGCGCCAGGCTGCAGTTCCTGGTGGCAACGCCGGTGATCGAGGCCGGCGTGTTCAATTCGACTTACCACGCCAGCATCTACAATCCGCTGATCTCCGGGCAGCTGGCGTGGGACCTCGGCAACGGCTGGGGCTTCAGCTACCTGCTCGGCGCCTATATCGAAACCGGCGGCCAGCTGGCCTGGGACTCCACCTCGCTCAACCAGCGCTTCGCCCTCAGCTATACGGCCAATGGCTGGAACCTGACGGCGAACGTGATCTGGGGCATCCAGTTCGATCACGTCTCGGCCAAGCCACAGATATCGCCGTGTCCGGTGCCGTTCGGGTTCAATGGCTGCAACCCCGACTTCCTCAACGTCGACCTGACGGCGACCAAGAAGTTCGGCAAATGGGAGCTCGGTCTCGTCGCCTTCGGCTCGACCGACCTGAATCGGCCGGTCCCGAACTATGGCAAGCAAAGCCAGTTCGCGGTCGGCGGGCTGGTCGGCTACGACTTCGGGCCGGTGATTCTGCAAGGCTACGTCACCACCGACGTGGCCGAGACCAACTACGGCGGCCACGATACGCGCGGTTGGGCCCGCGTCATCATCCCGATCTGGAATCCTCCAGCACCGAGCCCGGTCATCGGCAAGGGGCTGGTCACCAAGGGATGATGTTGGCGATTGGGGATGCGGGTCGTGTGGGCGCTGCGCCATGGCGGCAGCGCCCACGGTGGACCGCGGCCAAGATCTAGCCGCCGAACACCACCGACAGCTCCTTGCCGCCGCGCTCGATGGTGACGCGCCACAGGCGGTTCTGCCGACCGGAGGCGCGATCGAGGTCGCGCGTCCTGGCGATGCGCTCGTCGTTGACGCTGAGGATACGGTCGCCGCGCTGGAAGCCAAAACTTTGCGCCACCGAGCCGTCGGTCACGTCGACGACCACCACGCCGCTGGCGGAGGTGTCGAGCCGCAGCTCCTCGGCCAGGGCCGGCGAGAGATTGGCGACCTTCGCGCCGGTGAACGGCGAGCGCGAGCGGATCACCAGCTCGTCGCGCGGCGCCTCGGGCGCGGTCTCGAGCGCGATGGCCAGCCGCGTGTCCTTGCCGCCGCGCAGAACGCCGACCTGCGCCGTGCGTCCGAGCGGCCTGGTCATGAAGCGGTACTCGAAGGCGTTGGGATCATCGACCGCCTGGCCGTCGACCGAGACGACCACGTCGCCGGTCTTGAGGCCCGCGCGCGCCGCCGGCCCCCCCGAGCTGATGCTCGCCACGAGCGCGCCGGACGGGCGGCTGAGCCCCAAATTCTCGGCGATCTCCGGCGTGATGGCCTGCAGCTTGGCGCCGAGCCACGGCCGCTTCACAGCGCTGCCGCCGCCGCGCGCCGATGCCACCACGACCTGCACCATGTTGGAGGGAATCGCGAACCCGATGCCGATGGAGCCGCCCGAGCGCGAGAAGATCGCCGTGTTGATGCCGACCAGCCGGCCGTTGACGTCCACCAGCGCGCCGCCGGAATTGCCCGGGTTGATTGCCGCGTCAGTCTGGATGAAGAACTGGTAGTCGGTGATGCCGACCTGCGTGCGCGCCAGCGCCGAGACGATCCCCTGCGTCACGGTCTGGCCGACCGCGAACGGATTGCCAATGGCGAGCACCACATCGCCCACCTGGAGGTCGTCGGAATCGCCGAATTCCAGCGCCGGAAAGCGCTCGCGCCCGTCGCGGATGCGCAGCACCGCGAGATCGGTGCGCGGGTCCTTGAGCACCATGTCGGCCTCGAACTCGCGCTTGTCGGCGAGCGCCACCTTCACCTCGCTGGCGCCTTCGATGACGTGGTTGTTGGTAACCACGAGGCCCGAGGGGTCGACGATCACGCCGGAACCGAGCGAGCGCTGCACCCGGTCGCGCGGCATGTCGGGCGTGCCGAAGAAGCGGCGGAACAGGGGATCGTCGAACAGCGGATTGCGGTTCTCCACCACCTTGGCGGCATAGACATTGACCACCGCCGGCGCCACGCGCTGGACGATGGGGGCGAACGAGAGCTTGATCTCGGCGCCGCTCGGAACCCGGCGTTCCTGGGCGCCCGCGGGGCCGGCGAGCGCGACCAGCGTGGCGACAAAGGCGGCAAAGGCGGCAAAAACAGGCGCAAACAGCATGGGTGAAAATTCCCAAGGATTCGGCGCGACAGATATAGGCCGGTGGGCGCGGCAAATGAAGGGCGGCCCCCCGGCCGCGGCGCGCTGTCCGCACGCTTGACAGATTGAGCGGCGGAGCGGGTAGGCTTGCGGCCTCGACCACAGCGCGAGGGACAGACGTGAAAGAGAACACTGTCGCCGGTGTCGGCGTGCGCGGCTTCGACGGCTTTGCGGTCCTGATCTACTGCGTCGCCTTCG
>DATFWC010000689.1:0-4708 GCA_035259885.1 Xanthobacteraceae bacterium | reverse complement strand
GGCCTGCCGCCGCCATGTCCCTGCGGCCAAAGCGCAAAGAGCTGAGCTTGAGCGCCCGCTCGTGGCGCGTGGCGAGGCTTTGTGAGTTCAACGCCCGCATCCTGCCCGAGGTCGGCTTTGAACTGTGGACAAGTCGATCGTGCCTGGCGCTGCCGGCCGAACCCGCCTGTGGCATGACCGCCTCGCCGCCAACCGGGTGGCGGCGGAACGCGAGGTGGGCGAAGTCGTCGACGGGCGTGCGCCGACCGTCCGGCCTGCCGCCGACCCGGGCCGATCGGCATGATTGGGCGTGACTTCGCCCCCATTATCGGCGATAATGCGGCATCACGGATACGAATGGCGCGATTTTCGCCGTAGTTTGCTACTCGGCATTGTATTAGGCTGCCCGTCAGGGACAGGAATTTGAGCCAGCACACGACATATTCCGACGCGGTCGCGTCGTCGTTGCGCCTGCGATTGCCGGGACTGAAGGCGGCGCTGCAGGCGCCGCTGCTCGTTGCCTTTGCGTATTTCATCGGCGCCGAAATCGCATTCTACATCGGCACGCTCTCGGACAAGATCTTCGCGCCATTCTGGCCACCCAACATCATTCTGTTCTGCGCCCTCGTGGTCGTGCCCGAACGACGCTGGTGGCTGTTCATCGCGGCCTGTTTCCCGGCGCACGTCATGGCGGAGCTTCAGGTCGGCATGCCGGCCGCACAGATGCTGGTCGCCTTCGCAACCAATTGCGCGGTCGCGCTGCTGAACGCGGCCGCTCTGCGCCATCTGCTCGGGACTCCGCCCTCGCTCGGCGACCTGCGCAAGGCCTCGCTCTATATTCTGGTCACCGCCGGCTTCAGCCCCGCCCTCGTGGCGCTGGGCGGCGCGTTCGTGCCGATCCTGGGCGGCGGTCCGCTCGACAACTACTGGTTGTTCTGGACCAACTGGTATCTCTCCAACGCGCTCACAGGCCTGACGCTGGGGCCGGTGTTCCTGACCTGGCTGAGCGAAAGCCCGAAATCGTCCGCCCTCGCCGCCACCAGCCGCATGGCGGAAGCGGCCTTGTTGGCGGTGGCCCTGGTCGTGGTCTGCGCCATCGCGTTCGAAGCCAGCGCCGGGCGCGTCGGCACCGGATTTCTTCCCGCCCTGCTCTATTCTCCGCTGCCGTTCATCCTGTGGGCCACGCTGCGCTTCGGCGAGAAGGGGGCGAGCGGCGCGATCCTGATCGTGACGGTCGCCCTGATCTGGCGCACGCTGAAGGGTCCCAGCCTGTTCATCGGCGCCGATCCGGAAACCAACGTGCTGGCGCTGCAGCTCTTCCTCACCGGCCTGGCGATCCCGGTGCTGCTGCTCGGCGCCACCATCGACGAGCTGCGTCGCACCGAGCAGATAACCCGCGAGCTCGCCGGCTCCGTCCTCACCGCCCAGGACCAGGAGCGGCGGCGGATCGCACGCGAGCTGCACGACACCACCGGGCAGAACCTCATCGCGGCGACCATGCTGCTTGGGCGTGTCCGCGACACGGTGCCGGAGTCGGCGAAATCGACGGTGAGCCAGCTCGACGACATGCTGCGGCAATCGGTCGACGACGTGCGCACGGTCTCCTATCTGCTGCACCCGCCCCTGCTCGACGAAGCCGGATTGAACCTGGCCTTGCGTCACTACGTCGATGGCCTGTGCCAGCGCAGCAGCCTCGCCATCGATCTCGCGGTTTCCCCGGATATCGGCCGCCTGCCATCGGACATGGAAATGGCGCTGTTTCGTGTGGTGCAGGAAGCGCTGACGAACGTCAGCCGGCATTCCGGCAGCACGACGGCGCGCATCAACCTGCGTCGCGGAATGGCCAAGGGGCAACACGCCGTCATTCTCAGCATCGAGGACGCCGGCAAAGGCATGACCCTCCGGCGGCCCGGCCGGGGGCCCCTGATGCCGAGACCCGTGCGAGGCGTCGGATTGGCCAGCATGCGCGAGCGGCTGCGTCAGATCGGCGGCTGGCTCGATATCGAGTCGGAGGTCGGGCGGACGGTGGTGACGGCTGTCGTGCCGGACCGCAGCATCACGGCGGGCGCGGGACCATGACGAGCCCATCAACCATCGGGTTTTGCCCGGCAAGTTTTCACCGTATCGGCAATACCAACGGACGGTGCGTTCCGTGGTATGATTGCCTGGTCAACTGACGCCTGGCGGGCGCGACGACCTGCCGGCGACGGCGGCGGACATGGACGCTTCTGCGGACGCGCGCGCGACACGCATCCTGATCGCGGATGATCACGAGGTCGTCCGCTCCGGGCTCAAAGCGATTCTCGAGGCGCGCGACGGCTGGCACGTGGTCGCCGAGGCCGGCGACGGCAGAGAGGCGGTCAGCAAGGCGATCGAGACCAAGCCCGATGTCGCCATCGTCGACTACTCGCTGCCGGTGATGAACGGCGTCGAGGTCACGCGGCAGATCCGCAACCGGCTTCCCAAATCCGAAGTGCTGATGTTCACCATACACGACAGCGATGCGCTGATCGGGGAAGTCCTGCAGGCGGGGGCGCGCGCGTTCCTGCTCAAGTCCGACGCGCAGCATTTTCTCGTTTCGGCGGTCGAATCGCTGTCGGTGCACAAGCCGTTCTTCACCGGCCGGCTGTCGGAGAAGCTCCTGGAGAGCTTCCTGTCAACGCGGGGGCACGCCGCCGGCGCCACCTTGTCGCCACGCGAGCGCCTTATCGTTCAGCTCATTGCCGAAGGTCACAGCAACAAGGAAATGAGCTCGGTGCTGAATGTCAGCATCAAGACGGTCGAAACGCATCGCGCCGCCGCGCTGCGCAAGCTCAACCTCACATCGACGGCGGCCCTGATCCGCTACGCCATTCGCAACAAGCTGGTCGAGCCGTAGTTCGGACGGAGCGCGACCGGCGCAGTATATCGTCGTAAATAAATGCGGGAGGCTTACCATGACGAGCGTGACGCAATCTGACATCGTTCCCGGCGGGCCGATGCTGCATGCGCTGGCCAAGGCCTGGTGGCTCGTACTGCTGCGCGGCATCGCCGGCATTCTGTTCGGCGTGCTGGCCTTCATGTGGCCGGGGTTGACGCTGATCACCCTGGTGCTGTTGTACGGCGCCTATGCGCTGGTCGACGGCGTCCTCTCACTGATCGCGGCCTTTACCGGCGGCGCCAAGCCGGTGCCGACCTGGTGGCTGGTGGTGGTCGGCCTGCTGGGGATCGCGGCCGGCCTGGTGACGTTCCTCTATCCGGGCATCACGGCGCTGGTGCTGATCTTCTTCATCGGCGGCTGGGCGATCGCGCACGGCATCTTCGAGATCGTCGGCGCCATCAAGCTGCGCAAGGAAATCGACAACGAATGGTGGCTGATCCTGGCCGGCGCCCTGTCGGTGATCTTTGGCTTGATCGTGCTGATCGCGCCCGGCGCCGGCGCCGTCGGCCTGATCTGGGCCATCGCCGCCTACTCCGTTGCCTTCGGCATCATGCTGATCGGCCTGTCGCTGCGGTTGCGCAAGCACCAGCATGCGTGAGCAGGCGTGGCGCTCGTCGGAACGCCGCCTGTCTCCGCTGCAACGGCGAACGGCGCCGCGGTCGGCGAGGCCGCGCGCGCCCTGTCGCCGGTGCAGCAGGTGCCTGCGCGTACCGGCGCGTGTGCAACCGCTATGGTTGCCGCAGCGTGCGGCGTTGCTGGCGCTACCGAAGCCCGCCGGGCGACCGCATCGGGGAATGCCTAAGCATCTTCACGCAAATTCCCGATGCCTCATGACGCGGCGCGAGGCGACGATATCGCGCGACATTGCCAATGCTTGCTGCCCAGCGCCGCTGACCGCAGCGTAATCCGGTATGGCCGGCTTCGCTGCGCCGCGGCGAACGGCCGTGCCGCTTCGTTCACGACGCCATGCTGGCATCAACGCCGTGCCGCCCTGCACTATGGCGGAATCGCCACAGTGACGATTGGTCCAGCGCGCGGCGCCGTCCTGCGCGACAGCGCATCGCGTATCCGGCGGAGATGAACGGCGCAATTTGCGGCTATCCGCCAAGTATCTACCGGCGAGTCCCGAATTTGGTTCTTTACGGGCCTTTTCCACTCAGGTACAGCGGATCTGCGCGCCTGAACCGGTCGCCCGCCGCCTCGGGGAATACCCCCGTCAGTTTCCGGTCAAACCCCGATAGCGTGTGACACGCGGCAATAGGACGATATAGCTGCGGCGGCCCTAATCGCGAAGAAAATATTCTTCCGCCGGCGCATTGCAACGTGCGCTGTCTTGGGCGAAGGAACATGTCCGTTCGCTTCGTGTTGGGTCTCGCCATCGTGCTGGTTGCGACTCCGCCGACTCCCCGGGCGGCGGACGCTGTGCCGCGCACTGTGCTGATCCTCGATCAGTCCGATGCGGACAGCGCGTGGTATGCCAGATTCTCCTCCGCCTTCCGATCGATCCTGGGGACTGCCGCATCGGGTGCGCGCGTCTCGGTCTATGCCGAGCATCTCGATCTCAGCCGCTTCGAAGGTGCGCAGCACGAACAGGTTCTGCGCGCCTATCTGGGGAACAAGTTTCGCGACCTGCCGATCGGCGTGCTTGTTGCCCAGGGATCGGCGTCGCTCGAGTTCGTGCTGCGCTGGCGCGCGGAACTGTGGCCCGCCGTTCCCGTGGTGTTTGCCGGGGTCGACGAGGAGACCGCGACTCGATCGAACCTGCCTTCCGACGTCACCGGAAGCATCTATCAACTGCCGTTCCGCAAT
>DATFWC010000688.1:0-10869 GCA_035259885.1 Xanthobacteraceae bacterium | reverse complement strand
GCCGCGCTGCACCACCCGCTCCTTGTAGATCTGGGCGATGACGTCGCCGTCGCCGGCGAGCAGCGACTTGGTCGAGCACATCTCGGCGCACAGCGGCAGCTTGCCTTCGGCGAGGCGATTGGCGCCGTACTTGACGTACTCGGCCGCCGAGCCGTCCGCCTCGGGCCCACCGGCACAGTAGGTGCACTTGTCCATCTTGCCGCGCGATCCGAAGTTGCCGACCCGCGGATATTGCGGGGCGCCGAACGGGCAGGCGTAGAAGCAATAACCGCAGCCGATGCAGATGTCCTTGGAGTGGAGGACGACGGCGTCGGCGGTCGTATAGAACGCGTTGGTCGGGCACACCGCCGCGCACGGCGCGTCGGTGCAGTGCATGCACGCCATCGAGATCGAGCGCTCGCCCGGCTTGCCGTCGTTGATGGTCACGACGCGCCGGCGGTTGATGCCCCACGGCACGTCGTGCTCGTTCTTGCAGGCGGTGACGCAGGCGTTGCACTCGATGCAACGGTCGGCGTCGCAGAGAAATTTCATTCGAGCCATGTTTGCCTCCCTACGCCGCCCTGATCTGGCAAAGTGTAGCCTTGGGTTCCTGCATGCCGGTGACCGGATCGTAGCCGTAGGTGGTGAGCGTGTTCACGCTCTCGCCCAGCACGATCGGATCGGCACCTTTCGGATACTTGTCGCGCTGGTCGACACCCTGGAACCAGCCGCCGAAGTGGAACGGGCACCAGGCCACGCCCTTGCCGACGCGCTCGGTGACCAGCGCCTTCATCCTGGCCTTCGAGTTGCTGGCGGGGCCCGTCACCCAGACCCAGGCCCCGTCCTTGATGCCGCGCTCGGCGGCATCGGCCGGATTGATCTCGACGAACATGTCCTGCTGCAGTTCGGCGAGCCACTTGTTGGCCCGGGTCTCCTCGCCGCCACCCTCGTACTCGACCAGGCGGCCCGAACTCATGACCAGCGGGAAGTCCTTGGCGATGCCCTTCTCCACCGCCTGCTTCTGGATGGTGAAGCCGACATTGGGCACGCGGAACTGGCGCGCGTCGGGCAAGGTCGGATACTTGGCGACGAGATCCGGCCGCGGCGTATAGATCGGTTCGCGGTGGACCGGAATCGGATCCGGCAGGTTCCAGGCATTCGCCCGGGCCTTGCCGTTGCCGTAGTGGATCACGCCGTGATCGAGACAGACGCGCTGGATGCCGCCCGACAGGTCGGTGGCCCATGACACGGCGTCGATGTTGTTGCCGCCGACCTTCTGGATCACGGCAAGCTCCTCAGGCTTGAGGTCCTTGTCCCAGCCGACCTTCTTGAGCACGCCCATGGTGAACTCGGGGTAGCCGTCCTTGATCTCCGAGTCCTTGGAGTACGACCCTTCGGCCAGCAGCGTCTGGCCGTTGCGCTCCACGCCGAAACGGGCGCGGAACGTGCTGCCGCCGTCCTTGACGTGCAGATATGTATTGTAGAGTTGGTGCGTGCCGGGATGCCGGATCTCCGGCGCGCCCCAGCACGGCCACGGCAGGCCGTAATAATCGCCGCCGACCTCCGGGTCGTCCTTCGGCGCCCGCAACGTGACCAGGTCGAACTTGCCCTGGTTCTTCATGTGCGCCTTCAGCCGCTCCGGCGACTGGCCGCAATAGCCGGTCGACCAGCCGCCGCGGTTGATCTCGCGCAGGATGTCCTCGGCCGAAGGCAGGTTGTTCTCGACCTTGATGTTCTTGAACATGAGGTCGGCGAAGCCGAGCTTCTTGGCCATGAGATACATGATCTCATAGTCGTCCTTGGACTCGAAGATCGGCTTGACCACCGGGTCGTACCACTGCAGCGAGCGGTTCGACGCCGTGCGCGAGCCGCGGCTCTCGAACTGCGTGCCGCATGGCAGCAGGTAGGTGCCGTTCTTGCGCTCGGACAACGCCGCCCAGGTGGTCGGCACGGTGTCGACCACCACCAGGAGCTCGAGCTGCTCGAGCCCCTTGGCGGCCTCCGGCATGCGCGTGATGGTGTTGCCGCCGTGGCCGAAGACCATCATGGCCTTGATGGTGTCCTTCTGGCTCACCTGCTCCTTCGGCAGCATGGTGGCGTCGAACCAGCGGGTCGACGGAATGCCAGGCGTCTCCATCATCTTGACCGGCTTGCCGTCAGCGCCCGTGATGGTGTCGAAGCGCGACGCCATCCAGTCGTAATCGACTTCCCAGACCCGGCACCAGTGCTTCCACGCGCCTTCCGCCAAGCCGTAGTAGAGCGGCAGCGTCACGATATCGAGGCCGAGGTCGGTGGCGCCCTGCACGTTGCAATGGCCGCGGAAGATATTGGCGCCGACGCCGAAGCCACCGACGTTACCGGTCGCCAACAGCAGGATGCAGCTGGCGCGGACGTTGGCGGTGCCGACCGAGAACTGGGTCTGGCCCATCGCCCACACCAGGCAGGACGGCTTTTCCTTGGCGAACGTCTCGGCGACGCGCCTGAGCTGCTCCGCCGGTATGCCGGTTACCCGTTCGGTCTCTTCCGGATTCCACTTTTCGACTTCCTTGCGGACGTCATCCATTCCGTACACGCGCTGGCGGATGAACTCCTTGTCCTCCCAGCCGTTCTGGAAGATGTGCCACAGCATACCGTAGATGGTGGCGATATGCGTTCCCGGGCGCACGCGGACATACTCGGTGGCATGCGCGGCGGTGCGCGTGAGCCGCGGATCGATGACGATGAAGTTCTGCCGGTTGAGCTCCTTGCCTTCCAGCAGGTGCTGCAGCGACACCGGATGCGCTTCCGCCGGATTGCCGCCCATGATCATGAGCGTCTTGGTGTTGCGGATGTCGTTGTAGGAGTTGGTCATCGCGCCGTAGCCCCAGGTATTGGCCACGCCGGCGACGGTGGTGGAGTGACAGATGCGCGCCTGGTGATCGGAGTTGTTGGTGCCCCAGAACGCCGCGAGCTTGCGATTGAGATAGGCACCTTCGTTGGAGAATTTTGCCGAGCCCAGCCAATAGACCGACTCGGGACCCGACTTCTGGCGGATCTCCATCAGCTTGTCGCCGATCTCGTTGATCGCCTGGTCCCAGGAGACGCGCGTCCATTGTCCGTTGACCAGCTTCATCGGGTAGCGCAGACGGCGATCGCCGTGCACGAGCTCGCGCACCGAAGCGCCCTTGGCGCAGTGCGAGCCGCGGTTGATCGGGCTTTCCCAGCCCGGCTCCTGGCCGATCCACACGCCGTTCGACACTTCGGCCATCACGGTGCAGCCGACCGAGCAATGGGTGCAGATCGCCTTGCGCACCTCGACCTGCGCGCCGGCGGCCGGCGGCGGGCCGGCTTCGGCCTTGTGCACACCGCTCAGCTGCAGCGCGCCGAGGGCGGCGAGACCGCCCAATCCCGAGCGCCGCAGGAACGTGCGGCGATCGAGACCGCCACCGGATTGACTTGCGAAGGCTGCGGCGAGAGCGCCGCGGCGTGCCTCGCGTTCCGTCCTCTTGATCAGCACGACCGGCCTCCCTCACTTCTTCGGATAGCGATTGACGCTGTAGAACTTCTTGACGTGATCGGTTTCGCGATAGCGGCTCTTCCGCTTCTCGTCGTTCGTCTCGGTATCGGCCTTGGCCGGCGCGAGTGCGCCTGAGCCGGCGACCGCAAGGCCGCCGGCGCCGAACGCGCGCAGAACGTCACGACGTCCCATTCGTTTCGGTTCTGATGTCATCGGCGTGTTCCTCCTCAGGTTCCTGATCGCGCGGCTCAGTCTGGCAGCGCGAAAGCTTCCGTCTCGATGTCGATCAACAGGCGTCCCAGCGTGCCGACGCGGGCGTAGAACACCGCCGCCTCGGCGCGCTCGAGATCCGCGAAGAAGCGCCCGATCCACGGCTTGAGATGGCGCTCGAAGATGCGCCGCTCGCTGCCCGCGGGCGCTGCAAAACGCCCGCCCGCCAGGCCCGCCATTACTTCGCACAGGATGGCGGCGTGATCCTCGGGCTCGATATTGCCTTCGCTGCGCGTGATCGCGAGCTCGTCGAGATCCTGGCGCAGCCGCTGCAGCGGCCGTTCGTGGAGAAAGCCGGTGAGATAGTAGGAGCCGTAGGGCAGGAGTTCGCCACGGCCGAGCCCGATGAACAGATCGAAGTACTCGCGCTGGACCTTGTCGGCATCGGTCAGCAGCGCGGCTTCCGCCAGCGCCGCGTGAGCGACGCCGAGCGGGCTCGCATCGGCGCGCAGCCTGGCCAGCCGCTCGAGCAGCCCGGCATCCGGCGCGCGCGCCAGCAGCGCCGCCAGCAGGGCATATTCCTGCGCCCGCCCCGCCTCGATCTCG
This sequence comes from Xanthobacteraceae bacterium, assembly GCA_035259885.1. Classification (GTDB taxonomy): domain Bacteria; phylum Pseudomonadota; class Alphaproteobacteria; order Rhizobiales; family Xanthobacteraceae; genus DATFWC01. The sequence goes on along the minus strand of DATFWC010000688.1, from coordinate 6,578 downwards.
TCGAGCGGTTCCGTCGTCGCGTCCCGGTAAAGGTCCGGCCGCAACACTGTCCGATTGACTCCTGTCGCGGCTTCGACCGCGCGCACACGGTCCGTGGGCACGCGCGTCCAATTGGAGATCGACGGCTGTGAGATGCCTATTTTCCGGGCAAGCTCACTGACGCCGCCGACGACGCGCAGGGCTTCGCTGAGACCGGGATCGCGCATGCACCGCCTGATTTAGAACTATTAACAATAAAGAAGGGCAAATCAGTCCCCTGGTCAATATAGCCTTAGGCTATTTGTGCGTAATCAGCGAGGCATCGCCCCACCGTGACGCTGCGCGGCCTTGACCGGCTGGTCGCCGCTTTTTTCATCTTGCAATGCAACATCATGTGGCTCATCGACCGCAACGGCTGGCGCCGTGCGGGCGGGCGCCGGCGCCTCGTCCATCACGCCCGCCACCGGTTGCGTTTTCGGCGGTGCACTAACATCCGGTTTTCGCAACGGTTCGGTCTCGCCTGGGGCGGTCACCGCAGGTTGCTCTTTGTCGTCTCGCAACATCTCGGCGACCAGACGCTGTGCCTCCTGGACCGGAAGCGTCGGGCCGAAGCCCGGCACGCCGCCGGGCGCATTGAAGTCCCAGGCGTTCTCAGCGAGGCCGACGAAATCGCGGATGGCCGGATCGGTCTCCCACGCGCGTCGTAGTGCCGCACGGGTCAGGTGGGCGGGAATTCCCGGCGCCAGGAACGCGCGGATGTCGGTGCCGGCGGTGATCGATTCGATCGACGGCAGGGCGTCGAGATCGACGGCCGGCGCGTCCGGTTGATTTGCCTCGGCAGCAGGGGCGTCTTCCGGCGGCGGCGCGGCGACATCCGCCGCATCAGCCGTGGCCGGTTTATCAGAGGGCGCCTGCTCGGCTTCGCGTTTGCGCCGCGACCAACGGGTGATGAAACCTTCCGGATCGCTCACGATTCATCTCCGCGTATCGGCCCGCGCCGCCCCGGCACCGCCTTGTCGCGCTTGCGCTTGAAGAACGCCCGCTCGACATGGTGCTCGGCGACGAAAGCCGCAACCGCGTCGCGCACCAAGTCCGGCATCGGCACCGTTTCCACCAGGTCGGTACCCGGCTCGGTCAGCGCCTCGCCCTCGGCCGGGCTCGCCGTCACCATCAGGATTTCGAAGGGCGGCTCGGCCCCGGTCGGCCGCAGCGCCACCCACAGAAGCGGCGCGCCGGTGGCGAGATTGTCGCGGTAGTCGCCGGTATCGGAGCGATGGAGCGCGACATCGGCGCGGCCGGCATAGAAGGTTGCGGCGTCCTCCGCGACCGCGAGCGGCGTCCACGGCGCGGTCTCGGGCTCTCCGGCAAGCACCAGCACCGGGCGCCACACGTGGTCGATCCACACGCTGACGGCCTTGCGCCGCTCGACGACGACGCCAACCGGGATATGCGCGAGCGCCGTCAACTTACCGCCTCCAGGCGCCGCAGCGGCAGGCCGACAACCAGGTTCTGCGGCTTCATTCGCAAGATTCGATCCGGCGTCATCGCCAGGATGAGATAGACCGGCTCGCCGTCGAGCGTCGCGTCGGCGACGGACGCATCGCGGAACGTCAGGCGGAACAGGCCGAGCACGCGGCCCTGGGTGGCCTCGTCGAGCTCATCGCCCCGCCACAGGCGGTCGCCGATCTTCGTGCCCTCGGCGTCGAGCCCGACGTACCAGGTGAACTGCGCCTCGCGCACCTCGATCAGCGGCTCGACCGCGACCTCGACGGCGAGCGCATGACGGACGAAGCGGGAGATGACGTCGGCGAGCGCCGCAAGCCCCTTGCGGCCGGCGGTCAGGTCGAGCGCCATGTCGAACCGGTCGCTGCGGGCAAAATAGTCGGCGGCGTTGTGATCGCCAAGCACGTCGATCTCGCTCGCCGCCGGCAATCCCAGCATCGACACCAGCGGCGACACCGGCGTGGCGCTGGCGCCGGAAATGGTCTCCTCGTCGGCCGCCAGCAGCGAACCCTCGTGCAAGGTCATCACCTGCGGCCGGAAGAACAGCTCGGCGGCGCGCAGCCGCCACGGATCGTCGCAGCCATCGAGGATGTTGCGCATGATCACGTGGACGAGCTGGTTGACGAAGAGCGGCGGGGTCTTCGCCATGCCGTTGCGCACCAGCGCCAGGTAGGCCGCCTCCAGGGTGCGATGGCGCAGCAGGTGGTCGCGGAACGTGATCATGACCTGCCAGTTCTCGCGCGCGTCCGCATCGCTGATCGCCGCGATGTCGGCGGGCGCCATCGGCCGGCGCGGGTCGTCGAGCAGGCGCGCGCGCACGGCGCGCTCGGCCGCGCACGCTTCTTCCGGCGAGCTCAGCTCCGGACGCGCCAGATAGGCTTTCAGGAACTGGTCGGTGACCACGAGCCCGCCGCCGGCGTCGCGGTCGACGAGATGATGGCCGCAGGAGAGCCAGAAGTCGGTCATCCGAGTCTCCACCTTGTCCCGGGCGCAGCGCAGCACAAAGCGCAGCGGAGTGGTGCGCTGCAGACCCGGGACCCCGGTCGTTTTTTGTCGCGAAAGAACCGGGGTCCCGGATCAGCGGTGCACCGCGCCGTTCGACGCTGTTGGGCCTCACAGTCACCTGGGGGCGCGCTGCACCGCATCCGGGACAAGGGTGCGGTCATTTCCGCGTGTCCTGCGCCAGGCCGACAAGGTCGACCTTCTCGCCTGACGCGTCGGGAGCGTCCTCGCCCTCCACCTCGAGGAATGCGAAGGCGCGCAGCGGCTTTTCTCCCTCGCGCGGCCGCAGCGTGCGAAAGGTCTCGCGGATGGCGCCGTCCTCGCGGGTGCGATGCACGGCGATCAGCGTACCGGCCGGATGCTCGGCGAGCGAGGCCGCGAACGCGACCTCCTCGGCGGCCGCCGCGCGCGCAACCGCGAGATCGGGCGCGCCGAAGCGGTCGACGAGACGCTGCGCCAGCCTCGCGACCGCGTCATCGCGGTCGCGCTCGCTCGCCTCCACGACCTGCGCCAGCGTGGACCAGCCGAGCGAGTCGATGCCGAGCAGGCCGGCGCGGAACGCCGCACGCGCCTTGCCGGCAAGCTGGTCCTCTTCCGTCGCAAAGAACACGAAGCCGCCCGGCACCGCCCATTCGCCAGGACTCGCCGCCGTCTCGAACACGAACGTGTCCGATGGATCGAGGCGAATGGTGCGCAAGAGCTTCACAACCGCGGTCCGCGCGTATCCGGATCGAACCACGCCACTTCGGCAAGTTTTTCCACCAGCACGCGGCGGTCGACCTTGCCGATCTGGCGCAGCAGAAGATCGCCGTTCTCGTCGATGTCGCGGCGCAGGCCGGGCGAGGTCGGCAGCCATTGCAGGTAGCTTTTCGCCACCGCGGCGAACCCGCTCTCCTGCCAGGCGTCGACCGTCACCATGAAATGCCGCGCAAAGGCTTCGACCAGGCGGCCGGAACCAAGATCGTCGAAGCCCTCCTCCTCCAGCGCCGCGGCAAACGGGCGCAGGCCGGGCTCGCCCGCCGCCGTGGTGACGGTGCGGATGGTGGCGCCGAACACGAGCCAATCGGGCCGCGCATCCTCGGCCGTGCCCGCCGGCGCACCGAGGCGCCCGCCGCCGACCAGCCCGCCATCGACGAAGATGGCGTCCGGCCAGTCGAAGGAAATGAGCTTCTCCGGCGGCGCATGCACCAGCAGCGCGTCGGCAAGCGCCGCCATGCCGGCATAGAACGTGCGCCGCGCCGTGCGCAGCGGCTCGTCCGGCTCCACCACCAGGGCGAATTCCACCAGATCGAAGCGGCCGACCCACACGAGGGTGCCGGCCCCCGCCTCGCCGGCGATGCTCACGGCACGCGTGAAGGCATCGCCCGCCTCACGCAACGTCAGCAGCCGGAACGGCGGCGGCAGATCGAGCACCGTCGCATAAGGCGCGTGGATCCGGCTTCGCGTCTCGAGCGGCATATCACCCCGCTGGCTTTCGCTTTTGGATTGTTACAATTATAGGGTCAGGCGCGGCATGGCCAGTCCTCCCGGCCGGCCCGGCCGCCGGAGAAAGCGTGACCGACAACCCGCGAAAAATCCTCCTGTGCTCGTGCGACGACACGATGTCGCTCGACGTCGACACCGTGCGTCGCTGCTGCCGCGGCGCCACGGTGGAAACCGGGCACCAGTTCTGCCGCGCCGAACTCGCGCGCGCCCGCGCCCTGATCAACGAGAGCGTGCCAGTCACCGTCGCGTGCACGCAGGAAGCGCCGCTGTTCTCCGAGATCGCCGCCGAAGGCGACAGCGCGGTCACCTACGCCAACGTGCGCGAGACCGCCGGCTGGTCGCGTGAGGGCGAGAGCGCCGGGCCCAAGATGGCGGCGCTGCTGGCGGCGGCGGCCGAGCCGATGCCCGATACGGCGCTCGTATCGCTGACGAGCGAAGGCGTGATCCTCGTCTATGGGCGCGACGAGCAGGCGATCGAGGCGGCGCGGCTCCTGGAGAACCGCCTCGACGTGACGGTGTTGCTGACGAAGCCGCGCGACATCGCGCCGGCGCGCGTCACCACGTTCCCGGTGGTCGCCGGCACGATTCGCACCGCGCAGGGTCATCTCGGCGCCTTCGAGCTCACGGTCGACGACTTCGCCCAGGCCCTCCCCTCCTCGCGCGACAGGCTTCGCTTCGGGCCGACGCGGACCGGTGCGACCTCACGCTGCGACCTCATTCTCGACCTGTCGGGCGGTGCGCCGCTGTTCCCGGCCGCCGACCTGCGCGACGGCTACGTGCGCGCCGACCCGGGCGATCCGGCGGCGGTCCTGCGCGCCGTGCTCAAGGCCAGCGATCTCGTCGGCACCTTCGACAAACCACGCTACGTCACGTTCACGGCCGATCTGTGCGCGCATGCGCGCTCGCGCATCGTCGGCTGCCGCCGCTGCCTCGACCTGTGCCCGACCGGCGCCATCACGCCGGCCGGCGACCACGTCGCCATCGATGCACAGATCTGCGCCGGCTGCGGCCAATGCGCCGCCGCCTGCCCGACCGGCGCCGCCTCCTATGCGCTGCCGCCGGCGGATGCGCTCATGCGCAAGCTGCGCACCCTGCTCGGCGTGTATCGCGAAGCCGGCGGCCCAGCGCCGATCCTGCTGCTGCACGACGAGGATCATGGCAGCGAGCTCATCGCAGCGCTCGCCCGCCACGGCGACGGGCTGCCGGCCAACGTGCTGCCGCTCGCCGTCAACGAGGTCACGCAGATCGGGCTGGAAGCGATCGCGGCCGCGTTCGCCTACGGCGCCGCCGCGCTGCGCATCCTTTTGCGCGCGCGCCCGCGCCATGACGTCGCCGGCCTGGCCAAGACGCTGGCGCTGACCGATCCGATCCTCGCCGGGCTCGGCTTCGGTCCGGGGCGCGCCGCCACCATCGAGACCGACGATCCGTTCGCGCTCGGCGACGCGCTGCGCGCCATCGCGCCGAGCGACGCGGCACCGCGGCCCGCTGCGTTCCAGCCCGTCGGCGCCAAGCGCGACGTCCTGCGGCTGGCGCTGCGCGAGTTGCATCACGCGGCGCCGGCACCGGTCGACGTGGTGGCGCTGCCAGCCGGCGCGCCGTTCGGCACCGTCGAACTCGCGGTCGAAGGCTGCACGCTGTGCCTGGCCTGCGTGTCGGCCTGCCCGACTGGCGCGCTCATCGACGATCCGGAGCGCCCGATGCTGCGCTTCCTCGAGGACGCGTGCGTGCAGTGCGGCCTGTGCCAGGCGACCTGCCCGGAGAAGGTGATCAGCCTCAAACCGCAGCTCGACTTCCGCGCTGCCACCGCCACCGCGCGCGTGCTCAAGCAGGAGGAGCCGTTCTGCTGCATCCGCTGCGGCAAACCCTTCGGCGTCAAGAGCACGATCGAGCGCGTCACCGCCAAGCTCGAAGGTAAGCACTGGATGTTCAAGGATTCGGCGAAGCGCCTCGACATGATCAAGATGTGCGACGACTGCCGCGTGACCGCCGTCTCGGAGGAGGGCTTCGACCCCTATGGTGTGCCGGAGCGTCCAGCCCCGCGCACAACGGAGGACTATCTGCGCGAGCGCGAGGCCAAGCGGGAGAGTTGATGCTCTCGCCATCCTCTCCGTAGCCCGCATGGAGCGAAGCGGAATGCGGGAATGGCCTCTCAGCGAAATGCAAGCGGCGAGGCCGCTCCCGGATTTCGCTTCGCTTCATCCGGGCTACAGCGCCGCGCCGTGTGACGCGCCTCGTTTTAATGCGTCGCTCCGCGCTCGGCCGGGATGACAACCGAGAGATTGATCGCGCGATCTATTGCGTCGCCTTCTCCAGAAAGCGCACCAGCGCGGCACGGTCCTCGGGGGAGCCGATGGTCTGCTCCGGCATCTTCGTTCCGGGCGTGTAGGTGGCGGGGCCGACCTCGAACAGCCTTGCCACCGTCTCAGGGGTCCACACGATGTCGAGGTTCTTCAGCGCCTCCGAGAAGCGATAGCCGGGCAGCGTGGCGATGCGGCGCCCGAAGATGCCGGCGAGCGTCGGGCCGGCGCGGTTGCCTTCGTCGGGCTTGAGCGTGTGGCAGGCTATGCAGGCGCGGAACACGTCGGCGCCATGGTCGCCGGCATAGGCCG
>DATFWC010000687.1:0-2315 GCA_035259885.1 Xanthobacteraceae bacterium | reverse complement strand
GCGCTCTCCGCGCTGGCGCCGTTTTTGGCACGCGATGTTCCCGTCGTCGGACTGGAGCCGAGCTGCATTCTCGGCTTTCGCGACGAGGTGCCGGCCCTGATCGCGAGCGAAGAGGCGACGCGGCTTGCTACCCAGGCTTTGACCTTCGAAGAGTTCCTGTCGCGCGAGGCGACGGCCGGGCGGCTGAACCTTGCACTCGCGCCGACGGCCAAACGCGCGCTGGTGCACGGCCACTGCCACCAGAAATCCTTCGAGGCGTTTGACGCCGTGCTGGCGGTGCTCAACCTGGTGCCGGAGCTTGCGGTCACTCCGATCGAATCGAGCTGCTGCGGCATGGCCGGCAGCTTCGGCTACGACGCGGCCACGATCGACGTCTCGTTGGCCATGGGCGAGTTGTCGCTGCTGCCGGCGGTGCGCCAGGCCGAGCTCGACACGCTCATCGTCGCCGACGGCACGTCCTGCCGCCATCAAATCCGCGACGGCAGCGGGCGCGAGGCTGTCCACGTGGCCCGCGTGCTGGCGCGCGGCCTGGCGGCTGCGGGCGCGCCGGCACAGCCGCGCTGAAGTAGGGCGCATCCCCCGGCCTGATCGTGACCTCGCTCCTGCAGGGCGCTTGCCGCCGCCGCGGGAACGTATTTTCCTTATGCCGCGCAGGATTCACGGAGCCGACCCGCCCGCGGGCGCCAGGTCGACCGGGGAGGGAACTGTGGCTGACCAAGCAGTGGTACAGGTGTCGCGCCTGCTCGACGAGAGCGGACTGACCTCGTTTCACATCAAGCTGCTCATCTGGTCGTTCTTCATCGTCCTGATCGACGGCTACGACATTGCCGCCATCGCCTTCGCGGCGCCGCATCTGGTGCGCGCCTGGGGCATTTCGCCGGCGGCGCTCGGTCCGGTGTTCAGTGCCAGCCTGTTCGGGATCCTGTTCGGGTCGGCCCTGTTCGGTTGGATCGGCGACCGCTATGGCCGCAAGGCCGCGCTGATCGGCGCCAACCTGTTGTTCGGCGTCTTCACCCTGGCGGCCGCTTTTGCCACCAGCCTCGAGCAGATGTTCTGGCTGAGACTGCTCGCCGGCCTCGGCATCGGCGGCGTCATTCCCAACGTGGTCGCAATCAACGCCGAGTCCGCGCCGCGCCGGCTGCGGGCCACGCTGGCGCTCATCGCGGTCGGCTGCGTGCCCATCGGTGGCGCCATCCCGGGCTTCGTGACGGCTCTGTTCGTGCCGCAACACGGCTGGCAGATCCTGTTTCTGCTAGGCGGCATCGTTCCGATCGCCATCGCTATCGTCGGCGCCTTCGGGCTCCCCGAATCAATCAAGTACATGACGCTGCACGAAAGCCAGCGCCCGCGGATGGAGAAGCTGATCGCGGCCATTCGCCCCGACTTCCGGGTTCCGCCCGATGCCCGCTTCGTCGTCGAGGATGAAAAGCAGTTTCCCGGCTTCAATCCGGCCTACCTGTTCCGCGACGGACTGGCGCTCATCACGCCGCTGCTGTGGCTGCTGTTTGCCCTCAATCTCATGGGCTTCTTCTTTCTGCTGAGTTGGACGCCGACCCTGCTGAGCGCAGCAAAGCTTCCGCCCTCGGCGGCGCCGCTGGCCGGCGCCATGCTGCAGGTCGGTGGCACCGCGGGCTCGCTGCTGCTGTGCGGCTGGCTGCAACGCCACCGCTTTCTCGCCATAGCGATCCTGCTCGTCGTCGCCGTGCCGGTCGTCGGCTCGATCGGCTATGCCGGACTGACGTCGCAGACCGCCCTGCTGACCGCCACATTCCTCGCGGGCTTCTGCGTGCTCGGCGTACAGTCCGGCATCAACGTCGTAGGTGCGCTCATCTACCCGACCTCGCTGCGCGCCAACGGATCGGGCTGGCAATTGGGATTGGGCCGCATCGGATCGATCGTCGGTCCGCTGGTGGGTTCACTCTTCGTCGGCATGCCGGTCGAGCGTCTCTACATGTGGTCGGCGCTCCCGTTCGCTGTCGGGGCGGTCGTCTGCTACGCCGTTCATCGCCTCAACACGGCGCGCCTGGCGGCGCGGCCTGAACTGCGCGAGGCACAATAGGGCGTCGGACCGCGGCACCGACCGCAGCGCATGCCGCCACGGCCGCGCGCGCAGGATCCGCAGCTTGGCTACGCGGATTGACGCTGCTCGAGGCGGACGAGCCAGTCCGCACTCCGCAGCAGCTCCTCACGCCCGTCCCAGTTCGCCGTCGACCACCAGCGGGTCAGCAACTGCTGCGCATTGTCGACGAACTTCGAACTGGGGCCGCGCCCGCGCAGCGCCGCAATGTCGGCGATCAGGCGATCGCGCTGGGCCA
>DATFWC010000686.1:0-4524 GCA_035259885.1 Xanthobacteraceae bacterium | reverse complement strand
CGAAGGCGACTACGTGATGCTGCTGGTGGAGGACAGCGGACCCGGCGGCATGTACACCGAGCTCGGCCGCACCGCCGTGGTGGGAAAAGTGCCGCAGCAGATGCAGGACGAGCTCGCCTTCACGCTGGAGGCGCGCCGGTTCACGCTCGGCCTGCTCAAGCCGGGCACCCCGTGCAAGACGATCTGGGACGAGTACAACGCCTTCATGCAGCGCAACGGCCGGCCGCCGGAGGCGCGGCTCTATTGCCACGGCCAGGGCTACGACCTGGTCGAGCGTCCGCTGGTGCGTCACGACGAGCCGATGGCCATCGAGAAGGACATGAACATCGTCGTGCACCCGACCTACACCCACAGGAACATCAGCTCATGGGTGTGCGACAACTACATGATCGAGGCGGGCGGCCCCGGCGAGCGGCTGCACCACTTCCCGGAAGAGATCGTGGAGCTGGGGTAGGTCGCGGCAATGCCACTTGCGCCACCTCTCCCCGCCGTGCGGGGAGAGGTCGACTTGCGAGCGGAGCGATAGCGCAGCGAAGAAAGGTGAGGGGGCGATTCCGAAAAAAGCTCAGACTCGCTGACACGCCCCCTCACCCGGATTCCGGCGCTCCGCTTCGCGTCGCTTGGAATCCGACCTCTCCCCGCCCGGCGGGGAGAGGTGGAGCAAGCGGCTCACACCCAAATCCGACTGATCACCGAAACAGTAGAGAATTCAGAAAGGCTGCACCTAAAAGGATGCAGTCGCCATTCTGCTCGTGCCGATGTAAAAGTCTTTTCGGGGAATGCGGGGGGAAGCGCCAACGCAATGACGAGGTTCGTCAACATCGTCGCGGTCGTGCTGGCCTGCGCCGTGATCGCAGTGACGGCGGACCTTTTCCGCATGGCGGGCCTGTCGCTGTACACCGAGCAGTATCTCGCCGGCCTCATGGCGCTGGCCATGCCGCTCCTCTACCTGCACGTTCCGGCGTATGGGCGGCGCGGCAAGCGCACCGGCCCGGTGCCGTGGTACGACCTCGTGGCCGCCGCCGTGTCGTTCGCCGCCATGGTCTACGTGGCGATCCGCTTCCCGGCGCTGTCGGAACTGGTGTCGGCGCGGCCGTGGGACGGGCTGATCGTGGCGGCGATGGTCGTCGTGCTCATCCTCGAAGGCCTGCGCCGCACCACCGGCATGGGCCTGTTCATTACCACCATCTTCTTCTTTGTGCTGGCCATGGTCGGCGGCTACCTGCCGGGCGAATTTGCCGCCAAATCGATTCCGCTCGGACGGCTCACCTATTACTCGGTATGGGATTCCACCGCCATCTTCGGCGTGACCCTGAAGATCGTCTCGACCGTGGTAGTGATCTTCGTCCTGTTCGGCCACGTCCTGTTCAAATCGGGCGGCGCCGGGTTCTTCACCGACATCTCCATGGCGCTGATGGGCCGCCGCCGCGGCGGCCCGGCCAAGATCGCGATCCTCGGCTCGTCGCTGTTCGGCACGATCTCCGGCAACGTGGTGTCCAACGTGATGACGGTCGGCGTGGTGACGATCCCGCTGATGATCCGCGTCGGCTACCGTCCGCATCTCGCTGCCGCGATTGAGGCGAACGCCTCGACCGGCGGTCAGCTGATGCCGCCGGTCATGGGCATCGCCGCCTTCGTCATGGCCGAATTCCTGCAGGTGCCCTACGCCGATGTCGCGCTGGCGGCGACCATCCCGGCGATCCTGTTCTATGTCGCGCTGTTCATCCAGGTGGATCTCGAAGCGGCGCGCAGCCGCATCCTGCCACTCGACGAAAGCCAGATCCCGAAGATTGGCCCGGTGCTGAAATCCGGCTGGCACTTCCCGTTTCCCTTTGCGTTGCTGATCTACATGCTGTTCTGGGGCGGCGAGGAGGCCGACACGGCGGGCCTGTGGGCCATCGGCGCGGCGCTCGTCCTCGCTTTCGTATTCCCGTTCCAGGGCCGGCGCATCGGCTTCACCGATCTCTACGAGATGCTGCGCGACACCGGCCTCGGCGTGCTCGACCTGTTCATGATCGGGGCCGCCTCCGGCATCATGATCGGCGCGCTCAACTATTCCGGCGTCGGGTTCACGCTGAGCCTGGTGCTCATCCACCTGGCGGCCGGCAGCCTGATCCTGCTGCTGGTCTATTCGGCCATCGCCAACATCATCCTGGGCGCCGGCCTGCCCACGGTCGGCTGCTACATCCTGCTCGCCACGCTGGTGGCGCCGTCGCTGATCCAGATGGGCATCGATCCCATGGCGGCGCACATGTTCATTCTCTACTACGGCTGCCTGTCGATGATCTCGCCGCCGGTGGCGGTGGCCGCCTTCGTCGCCGCCAACTTGGCCAACGCCGATCCCAACAAAACCGGCTGGGTGGCGATGGCGTTCGGCTGGACCATTTTCGTCATCCCGTTCCTGTTCGTCTATTCGGGCACGCTGCTGCTCAAGGGCGACCCGGTGCTGATCGTGATCGACTTCGTCACGGCGGTGGCTGGCGTCTGGTTCATCTCGGCCGCCGTGATGGGCTACTCGCTGCGCGATCTCGGCTGGCTCGACCGCATTCTCCACATGGCGGCCGGCATCGGCCTGATCATGCCGGTCGGCGCCTTTCCGGCGTCGCGCTGGCTCAACGTCGTCGGCGCCGTCATGGGTGGCGCGCTCGTCGTGTGGGAGCGCGTCACGCGCCAGGAGTCTGCTGCGCCGGACAAACCCGCCGCGCCGGTGTCCCCGGTGCCGGCGACGCCCGCCACCGCTGCCGAGCAGCGCGCCATGCTCGACCGCCTCGGCATCCGCGGGTCGGGGGAGGCGGAGTAGGGCGCCGTGGCATCGTAGGGGGCAAGTTTGCCTGTCGCATCACCGCTGGTGGGCAACGGCGCTATAGCGAATTTGCCCACCAGCTGCGCCGAGATCCGTGCCGTTGCCCACTCTACTGAGCATGTGCACCGCGTGCGAAACACGAGCTAGGGATTGGGCCGCAACCCCGCTTCGCGGTAGAATCGCAACGCGCCTGGATGCATGGGGACCTCCGGGAGAGGCTTCGCCATCTGCCGCGGCACGAACAGCTTGAACGGCGCGAAGGTGGCGGCGAGCTCGGCCGGGCTTTCGAACAGCGCCTTGGCGACTTTGTAAACGACCTCGTCCGGCCCCGCCGCCGACGTGTTGAGCACCATGTCGAAGGCCACGATGTTGGTCGGCCTGGCGATGCCGTCCAGCCCTGGCTCCGGGTCGACGCGCATCACGTAGGCGCCGGGAAGGATGGCCTGCAGTCGTTTTATCGCATCTGGTGCAGAATCGATCTCGAGCACGCGCAAGCCCCCGACGCTTGCCGCCGCCTGCTTGCCGGTGCCGGAGCCGAGCGCGAAATAGATCGTGTCCACCTTGCCGGCGGAAAAGTCCTGGTTGGCGCTGGCGACGTTGGGCGCCGGAATTTTCACCACGTCGTTGTATGTGAGGCCCGCGGTGGCGAGATGCGCCTCGATGGTGCGCGCCACCGTCTTCTGCGCCACGAATCCCGCCGGCACGCGCTTGCCCTTGAGCTCCGCCATGGTTTGGATCGTCGAATCGGCGCGCACGTGCATGGCGACGCGGAACGGCAGCAGCGCGCCGACCAGGCGGAGATTCTTCTTCGCCCCGCGGCCCTCGTAGTCGCCGCTGCCGGTGGCGAAGAACGCGGCGTCGAACGCGTTCGACACATTGAACTCGGCGCCGCCGCTCTCCACCTCGTCGAAGCCGATGGTCGCCTGCGGCTGTACCACGGCGCGAATGCGCGCCTTGTCGAAGATCACCTTGGCCACCGCCGCGCCGACCGAGTTGGTATAGGAGCCGGCCGGCGTGGTGACGATGCTCACGGTCTGCGCCGCGGCGGGGGGAGCCAGAATGAACGCGCAGACTGCGAGACTGGAACGCAGGCGGTGCCACTTGTTCCACCTCTCCCCGGCGGGGAGAGGTCGGCGCGCGTAGCGCGCCGGGTGAGGGGGGCAAGCTTATCGAGAGTCACTCGCCCCCTCACCCCGGCCCTCTCCCCGCTGGGGAGAGGGAGCGCGCCGAGTTTGCGGCAAGTCATTTGCCTTCACGACCTGGGCGCGATCCCGGCTTCCTGAAAGTATTTCAGTGCGCCCGGATGGAACGCCACGTCCTTCACGGGCTTCGACATCTTTGCCGGGTCGAGCAGGTTGAAGGCGCCGAACGCCGCGCTCAGCGCCGGCTTGTTCTGGTGCAGCGCCTTGACCACCTCGTAGACCACGCGGTCGGGCACGTCGACGCTGGTGCACAGGACCATGTCGAACGCCAGGACCTTGGTCGGCTCGCTCACACCGTCGATGGACGGGGCCGGCGCCACCTCCACCACATAGGAGCCGGGCAGCACGTCCTGCATGCGCTTCTGCGCCTCGGGCGAATCGTCGGTCGGCAGCACTCGCACGCCGCCCACCGTGGCGGCCGCCTGCTTCACCGCGGCCGAGCCGAGCGCGAAGAACAGCACGTCGGTCTTGCCGGCGGTGAAATCTTCCGCCGCGCGGCTGACATTCGGCGCCAGCACC
>DATFWC010000685.1:0-12184 GCA_035259885.1 Xanthobacteraceae bacterium | reverse complement strand
GCGCAGGTCGATGGCATTGGCATGCCCGTGCTCGCTCAGCTTGGCGCCGGCGACGTGGTTGCGGCTGCGGCACTCGAACGACGTGTCGACGGCGACCGCCTTGAGCGCCCCGCCGAGATCGGCAGCGACCGGCACCACCTCGTCGCGGATCCAGTGGATTACCGACTCGGCCATCGGGCAGCGCAGAGTCGCCGGCGGCGCGATAGCGACGCGCCGGCCGTCCTTGCCCATGACGGCGTCGAGCCGCACCACGTCCTCCACGGTGCATTGACCCGAGCTGATGGGCGCCAGGATGTGAACCGACGCGAGGTCGGGCGTGAGCCGCAGTTGGCAGGCCGAGGGGGGAGGCGGTCCGGGTGGCGGGGACTCTCGGCTGGCTTCGGTCGCGGCGGGAGCCTCCTTGTTGGCCGGCGGAACGGCGGCCGTGCGCGCGGGTGGGAGTTCCGGCGGCCGTGGCCGCGGTGCCGGCGGATCGTCCACGATCCTCGCCGCTTGCGTCGGCCGCGGCGGCGCCTCAGCCGGCCGCGGGGGCGGTTGCGGTACCGCTTGCTCACGCGCTCCGGACAGCTTCGCGCTCTGCTTTCGACTCATCCTGCCGCGCCGCTCCGATCGTTCTTCCCGCGCGGTCACCTTGACGGCGCGTGCGCGCGTCGTCTCGGCCGCCGGCTTGGCCCGCGCGCGCCTGGCCCGGCGCGGCGGGGAAAACAGGCCGTGAATCGAGACGCGCAGCTGCGCGAAGGGGAAATCGCTTGCCGCCTCGACGCTAGTCTGGGTCGCCAACAGCGTGAATGCTGCAGTCGCACACGCCGTGACGGTAAAAACGACGAATCGAGAGTTCACAAAATCTTATGCCAGTTTGTTGCGACCGATGGGACACGAATGCGGCATTTCTGGGCTGTGGGCGCCGGTCAAGCCCGGTTTCCCCGGCCGGCGGCGCCGAACCCCAGCGATAATTCCAACGCAGCCCCGGGAGTTCCGTCCCGCCAGTTGCGTCGGGGCGAGACGAAGCTAACCTTGGTGCAGGCCCAGGAGAAGGCCAGGAAGACCGTTTCGACCAGGGAGGACTACGATGCTCGGGCTGATGCAGGACTGGCCGTTGCTGTGTCATCGGATCATCGATCACGCGGCCCTGTACCACGCCGAGCGTCCGATCGTGTCGCGCTCGATCGAGGGGCCGATCCACACCACGACCTATCCCGAGCTGCGCCGCCGGGCCCTGCGAGTGGCTCAGCGCCTCGACCGCGACGGGATCAAGCCCGGCGACCGGGTGGCGACGCTCGCCTGGAATACCTGGCGTCATCTCGAGGCATGGTACGGCATTATCGGCATCGGGGCGGTTTATCACACGGTCAATCCCCGGCTGTTTCCCGAGCAGATCGCGTGGATCATCAATGACGCCCAAGATCGCGTGATGATGACCGACCTGACGTTCGTGCCGCTGCTTGAGAAGCTCGCCGACAAGCTGCCCTCGATCGAACGCTATGTCGTGCTGACCGACGCGGCGCACATGCCGCAGACCTCGCTGAAGAACGCCGTGCCTTACGAGGAATGGATCGGCGCGGTCGACGGCGACTTCGCCTGGAGGAGCTTCGACGAGAACACCGCTGCCGGCATGTGCTACACGTCCGGCACCACCGGGAACCCGAAAGGCGTCCTGTATTCGCACCGTTCCAATGTCCTGCACGCCTTCATGGCCTCGCTGCCCGATGCCAAAGGTCTGTCGGCCCGCGACGTCGTCCTGCCGGTGGTGCCGATGTTTCACGCCAACGGCTGGTCGCTCGCATTCTCCTGCCCGCTGGTTGGCGCTTCGCTGGTTCTGCCCGGCGCCAGGATGGATGGCGCCTCGATCTATGAACTGCTCGACACGTATCGGGTGACGTTCACGGCCGCTGTGCCGACGGTCTGGCTGATGCTCCTGCAGGACCTCGAAAAAACCGGCGCCAGGCTGCCGCATCTCAAACGCGTGGTCATCGGCGGCTCGGCGTGCCCGCGCGCGATCGCCCAGACGTTCCAGGATGTCTACGGTGTCGAGGTGATCCACGCCTGGGGCATGACGGAGATGAGCCCGCTCGGATCGCTCTGCACCATGAAGCCCGAATATGTCGGTCTTTGCGGCGACGCGCGCCTCGATATCCAGCAGAAGCAGGGGCATCCACCATTCGGCGTCGAGATGAAGATCACCGACGATGCCGGCCGGCGCCTGCCGTGGGACGGCAAGACATTTGGCCGCCTCAAGGTGCGCGGCCCGGCGGTGGCGCGGGCCTATTTCAAGGCGGAGGGCGAGCGGATCCTCGACGACGAAGGATTCTTCGACACCGGCGACGTGGCGACCATCGATCCCTGCGGCTACATGCAGATCACCGATCGCGCCAAGGACGTCATCAAGTCGGGCGGCGAATGGATCTCGTCCATCGACCTGGAGAACATCGCGGTCGGCCATCCCAAGGTGGCGGAAGCCGCCGTGATCGGCGTGAAGCATCCGAAATGGGACGAGCGGCCGCTGCTCGTCATCGTGCTCAAGCAGGGTCAGTCCGCGACAAAGGACGACATTCTCGCCTATATGGAGGACAAGATTGCCAAGTGGTGGCTTCCCGACGACGTCGTGTTCGTCGACGAAATCCCCCATACGGCTACCGGGAAAATCCAGAAGACCACGCTGCGCGAGCGCTTCAAGGGCTACAGCCTGCCCACCGGCGTCGCCGCGGAGTGATCTTAACCTTAAGCCAGGAGAGAGCGGTTCGAGCCTGCCGCCGAGCCGTCCCGCTCCTTGCGCATGGCGATCCCCCTCTCGCATCATGCAACCGGCGATCGGGGTAGGTTCGGCGTCCCCCGGGGAGTCGGATATTGCCGAAAAGCCATCAATCCTGCACAGAGTTTGGCTACTTCCGGCCCTTCCGGCCGCGTCGGCCGGGTCCAGGGCCGGCCGCGCCCGACGGCACCGCCGCTTCGACACGCTCGCCACAGGAGATCGCTGACTGTGCTTGATGCAGTCGGGCCGAGCCCCGGCGCGCCAGCCGTGGCAAGCATCGCAGCGGCGCCGGCGCCGCCGACACCGCCGGTGCCGCCGGCGGTCGGAGCCGCGACTTTCCGTTTTTTCGGCAACGAGGAGCCCTATTGGCGGCTCATGATTCGCGGCGCCGTCCTGCTGATTGTGACCCTCGGCATCTACCGTTTCTGGCTGGCCACGGACCAGCGTCGCTTCCTGTGGGCGAACACCGAAATCGCCGGCGATGCGCTCGAATATGCCGGCACCGCCCGCGAGCTGCTGATCGGGTTCCTGGTTGCCGTGGCGGTGCTGGTTCCGCTCTATGCCGTTCTTTCGCTGGCGGCTCTCGGCTCCGACGTCGTTGGCCAGATCTCCGGCCTGCTGGCCTTGGTCCTGCTCGCGCTGTTCGGCCCGTTCGCCATCTTCCGCGCCCGCCGCTACCGGCTGACCCGCACGATCTTCCGCGGGGTGCGGTTGCATCAGACCGGATCGGCGTGGCTCTATTCGGTCTATTCGATTCTGGGCTGGGCGGTGACGCTCGCCACGTTCGGCCTCGCCTATCCGTGGGCGCAGGCCGCTCTCGAACGCTACAAGATGCGCCACACGTTCTATGGCGATGTCGGCGGGCGCTTCGTCGGTTCCGGCACGCGCCTGTTCCTGCGCGGAATCGGGCTCTGGCTGCTGATCCTCGGCCCGCTTCTGGCCAGCATCCTCTATGCCATGGCCAGCATCGACGGGACGGTGGTCGCCGAAGCCGTCGAGCGCGGCGGCAACAATATGCTCGGCAGCATCGAAAGCGCGATGCCCAATTTCAGCCTCGCGTTGATGGCTCTGGTCATCGCGTTCTTCTGGTCAGTGATTGCCGCCGGACTGCTTTATCCGGCGTTCCAGGCGATGATGCTGCGGTGGTGGACATCGGGGCTCAGGTTCGGCGACATGGCGGCGACCTCGCGCGTGCGGACCGGCCAGATGTACGGCCTCTATCTACGCTTCGTCGGCTATTCGCTGTTGTTCGGCCTCGCCGCCGCCATCATCGGGGTGATTGTCGGCACGTTGGTTCCGCTATCCGCCCTGGATGAGGAAAAATTCGCCGAGATCGACACCTGGACGCAAATTGTCGGTGTCGTCGCCGGTTTGATCGGCTATGTGGTGATCATGCTGGGCTATTCGACGATCTACCAGGTCACCGTGAAGCTGAGACTGTGGCGGCTGAGCTTCGAGACGGCGGAGCTTACCGGCCTCGAGGCGCTCAACCGGGTGAACGCGGCCGGCGTTCCGGGCTCCGCCTTCGGCGAGGGGCTGGCCGATGCGCTGGATATCGGCGGGCTTTAGGTCCATACCGGCATTGGCGCCATGACGAGATCCGGCCCGGGCATCTTCTACGATGGCAAGACCAGCGCGCGCCACACCGTGCAGGTGGAGCTCGATGGCGCCGGCGTGCTCGTGCGCGCCGCCCGCGGCGATCTGCTCGCGCGCTGGCCCTATGGCGATCTCGAGCACCTGTCGGCGCATGACGGCATGCTGCGGCTCGGCCGCGTCGACAATCCGGTGCTGGAGCGCCTGGAAATCCACGACCCGGAGCTGGCAGCCGCGATCGATGACCTGGCGGCGACAGTCGATCGCACCGGCGCCTCCGAGCGGCGCGGCCGCACCAGGGTCGTGGCCTGGACCGTTGCGGCCGTGGCCTCGTTCGTCCTCGTCGGCATCTTCGGCGTGCCGGCGATTGCCGATCGCCTGACCCCCTACGTGCCGACCGCGGTTGAGCGCAAGTTCGGCGAAGCCGCGGACGCGCAGGTGCGGGCCATGCTTGATACCGACCGGAAGGGCGAGGCGTTCGAGTGCGGCCGCGGCGAAGCCGGGAAGGAGGGGCGCGCTGCCTTGACCCGCCTGGCCGGACGGCTCGAAGCGGCCGCGTTCCTGTCGGTGCCCATCACGCTCACGGTGTTGCGCAAGCCCGAGGCCAATGCCTTCGCGCTTCCGGGCGGCCACATCTACGTGTTCGAGGGCCTCATCGACCGGGCGCAGACGGGGGACGAGGTGGCGGGCGTCATTGCCCACGAGATCGGCCACGTGGCCAATCGCGACAGCACACGCTCGGTCATCCAGGCGGCCGGATTGTCGTTCCTGTTCGGCACCGTGCTGGGCGATTTCGTCGGCGGCGGCGCAGTAGTTATCGCCTCCAAGGCGCTGCTGCAAAACTCCTATTCGCGCGAGGTGGAGCGGCGCGCTGATGCCTACGCGGTCGAGCTGATGACCAGGCTCGGCGGCGATACGCGCGCGCTCGGCGCCATCCTGCTGCGCATCGACGGCACCAATCATCCCGGAATGAAGCTCTTGCTCGATCATCCCGATACCAAGGATCGTGTTGCTGCTATCAACATGGCCCCGCCGACGAAGACTGCCGACCTGCTCAATCCCCTCGAGTGGGCGGCTCTGAAGCGCATCTGCGCAGGACCCTGACCCCGCATGCCGCGCCGCCGCATTGCCGAAGAGCCGATCTCGCGGCTTGCCATCTGGGCGCGCCGGCTGGCGTTGTTCGCGCTCGCCGTGGCGTTCCTCGCCATCATCGTCGTGCGTCTCGACTTCATTGAGATCGTGCCCGGTCTCGCCACGTTCGCTGGCGCCATCGGCATTTCCGTCATCGGCATGCTGTTCGCGGTCGCCGCCTTCGTCGTCATCTGGCGCGAGGGCCTCAAGGGTCTGGGACATGCCCTGTTGGCCTTCGTCATCGGCATCGCGCTCATCAGCTATCCGGCCTATCTCGGAACCAAGGCCTACCGGCTGCCGCCGCTCAACGACGTCACCACCGATCTGGCCGATCCGCCGCGCTTCGAGGCGATCGCGCGCATTCGGCCGCGCGAGGCCAACCCGATCGCCTATCCCGGCCAGGCGGCCGCCGAGGTGCAGCGCACGGTCTATCCCAGCATTGCGCCGGTGCAGACCTCGTCGTCGCCGGCCGAGCTGTACGAAGCCGCGCGGGCCGTCGTCGCCAAGCGCAAATGGGCCATCATTGATGACCGGGCGCCGCAGACCGGCCGCCGCGAGGGCCGCATCGAGGCCGTCGCCCGCACCGCCCTCATGGGCTTCCGCGACGACGTGGTGATCCGCATTCGCCCCATCGCCGGCGGCGCACGTCTCGATATCCGGTCCGCATCGCGCTACGGCAAGCACGATTTCGGCGCCAACGCGCAGCGCGTGACTAGCCTCATCGAGGACATCGAGGACGCGGTCGCGCCTCAGCCCGAGGCGAGGCGATAGGTCCCGGAGATGGCCGGAAGGCCGTCGGTCGTGACTCGGCCGCGCGCCACCAGGTCCTCCAGATGCGCCAGCACCGAGAGTCCGGCGGCGCCGGTGAGGCGCGGATCGAGACCGATATAGATCGCCCGCACGAGCGTTGGAATGTCGGCTGCGCCTTTCTCCAGGCGGCGCAGGATCGAAGCCTCGCGGCCCTGGCGATGGCGGATGTAGTGCTCGACCATGCGCGGCCCGTCGCGCACGATGTCGCCGTGCCCGGGCAGATAGATGCGCTCTCGGCGCTGCGTCAGCTTGTGCAGCGAGGCCATGTAGTCGCTCATGGCGCCGTCCGGCGGCGCGACCACCGGCGTCGACCAGCCCATCACGTGATCGCCGCAGAACAGGAAGTCCGTGCCGCGCAGCGCGAAGGCCATGTGATTCATGGTATGGCCGGGCGTGGCGACGCCGACGAAACTCCAGCCGGCGCCATCGACCGTTTCGCCGTCCTTCAGCGTCAGATCGGGCCGGAACTCCATGTCGGCGCTGGCATCGAGCCGCTTGGCCTCGCCGATGTTGAGCGCACGCGCGGCGCGATGCGGACCTTCCGCCACCGTGACGGCGCCCGTCGCCGCCTTGATGCGGGCGGCCGCGGGCGAATGGTCGCGGTGCGTGTGGGTGACGAAGAGGTGGGTGACGGTCGCGCCGCGCACCGCATCGAGCAGCGCCGCGATATGGTTCTCGTCATCGGGGCCGGGGTCGATGATCGCCACCCGGTCGCGTCCGACGATGTAGCTCACGGTGCCCTTGAAGGTGAATGGGCTCGGATTGTTGGCGAGCACGCGGCGCACGCCGGGCGCGACCTCGTCGGCGCGGCCGGGCACGAGGTCCAGTTTCCGGTCGAACGGGATGTCGTCGGACATGCGCTTGATCTGCCGTGCGACGCAAGGGACGCCTCCCATATAGCGACTTCGGTCGCACGGCAAACGCCGCCCATGCCACGGCAACGCTCTCGCCGAAAGAGCGCTGCCTCAGATGACCGCGGATGCAGCAGGCGAACCTATTGCTGCTGGGCCGGGAACGACGAGGATCCGTTGCCGGATATGTTCATGTTCACGTTGTTGTTTCCGTACGTGCCCAGTCCGGCGCCGTTGGCTGAGTCCCAGCCGGTATCGTTCCCGGCCATCGTGGAGCAGCACACGATGACGGTCGCGTTGGCACCGGTGGAATGGACGCCGAGACTTCCATTGTTCGACATGACCGAGCTGTCGATCAACACCTGCACCGGACCGACGCTCCCGTCGGCCCCGATGCCGTAGTTGTTGTTGGCGGACAGCGAGCTGCTCTTGATCGTGGCGCGGACCGCGCCGCCGTTGCCCGCGCCGGCGAAGACACCGGCGGAATTGGCGTCCAGTTGCGTGCGATCGAGCACGACTTTCGCGTTCCCGGAACCCGTTGGAGCGATATTGAGGCCTGGGCCGGCGTTCTCGCTGATCGAGCTGTTGGTCACGACCAGCCTCGAGGTGACACCGGACGGCGGGGCGAAGTTAAGGCCCGCGCTGAAACGGGAGATGCTGCTGTCCTGGAGGTGCAGGACGCTGCCGTTGAGGAAGTTCACGCCAGTCCCTCCGCTTCCGGCGCCCTCGATGCGCAATCCTCGCAGAATGACTGTGATATTGGCCGTCGCGATGGTGACGCCGTTGGCTCCCAATGTCGCGAGGATCCCGCCACCCGTGCCGGCACAGTCGATGGTAATCGATTTGGTGATCGTGATGGTGCCGAAGCCGTCGGCATCGACACAATTGATGAGGCCGCCCGCAATAGTCCTCGTGAGGGCTGCGGCGAACGTCTTGCACGGCGCCGTGCGGCTGCACGGATTGATGTCGTCGCCTCCTGACGGCAGCGACGCCACCCACGTTCGCGTTGCTTGCGCGTGAGCGGGCGCGGTCCTGAAGTCGACGGCCGAAATGCTTGCAACGACAACGGCTGACAACGCCAAAGGTCTCATGGCTGGGCTCCCCTGATGGCAATGCCGAAACGGAATGCAACCTTCACCAGCCGTGGCTTCCGCCTCCCGCTCTCGCCCCATGAGTCAAAGCTGATGCCGGCAGTTGTTTGGTCGCGCGAAACGTCGCAAACGTTCACGGCCGCGCTCGCGCGGTTGGGCAGGCCGGTGCGCCCTGTCGATCGGGCGAAGCGAGAGGGGCGCAAAAGAACAAGCGGCGGTTGAGCCGATCAATGAATCTCCGGTTCCGGAATGGCTGCGCCTGCCTGCAGGAAATCGAAGTCGCAACCCTCGTCGGCCTGCCCGATATGGGCGGAGAACATCGCTCCGTAGCCGCGCCCGTAACGCGGCTCGGGTGGACGCCACGCGGAGCGGCGGCGGGCCAGTTCCTCTTCCCCGACGTGCAGATGGATGCGGCGGTTGGCGACGTCGATCTCGATCTCGTCGCCGGTCGCAACCAGCGCGAGCGGCCCGCCGACGAAGCTTTCCGGTGCCACGTGCAGGATGCAGGCGCCGTAGCTGGTGCCGCTCATACGCCCGTCGGAGATGCGCACCATGTCGCGCACGCCGGCTTTCACCAGCTTCTTCGGGATCGGCAGCATGCCCCATTCGGGCATGCCGGGTCCGCCTTTCGGCCCGGCATTTTTCAGCACCAGCACGTGATCCGGCGTCACCTCGAGATCATCGCGTTCGATCTCGCGCGCCATGTGATTGTAGTCGTCGAACGCCAGCGCGCGGCCGCGATGCTTGAGGAACCGCTTGTCGGCGGCGGCCGGCTTCATGACGGAGCCGCGCGGCGCCAGATTGCCGGTGAGCACCGCGGTGGCGCCCTCCGGATAGATCGGGTCGGCTAGCGTGTGGATGACGTCGGGCAGAAAGATGTTGGCGCCGGCGATGTTCTCGCCAAGCGTCTTTCCCGTCGCGGTCAGGCAGGAGAGGTCGAGCTTGACCCCGAGCGCGAGCATCAGCGCCCGCAGGCCGCCGGCATAGAAGAAGTCCTCCATCAGGTATTTGCCCGACGGACGCACGTTGGCGAGCACCGGGATGTCGCGTGACAGCGCGTCGAAGCGCTGCATGTCGAGCTTGAGCCCGGCGCGCCGCGCCATGGCGACCACGTGGATGATGGCGTTGGTCGACCCGCCCATCGCCATGTGCACCTTGATGGCATTGTCGAAGGCCGCCGGCGTGAGCAGCCGCTGCGGCGTCAGTTCCTCCCACACCATGTCGACGATGCGCCGCCCGGCGGCGCCGCACATGCGCGGGTGGCCGGAATCGGCCGCCGGAATCGACGAGGCGCCGGGCAGCGCCAGCCCCAGCGCTTCGGTTATCGCCATCATGGTGGCGGCGGTGCCCATCACCATGCAGGTGCCGAACGAGCGGGAGATGCCGCCCTCCATCTCGCTCCAATCGTCGTCGCTGATGTTGCCGGCGCGCTTCTCGGTCCAGTACTTCCACACGTCCGAGCCGGAGCCGAGGAACTGGCCGCGCCAGTTGCCGCGCAACATCGGTCCGGCCGGCACGTAGATCGCCGGGATGCCCATGCTGATCGCGCCCATGATCAGGCCGGGCGTGGTCTTGTCGCAGCCGCCCATCAGCACCGCACCGTCGATCGGATGGCTGCGCAGGAGCTCCTCGGTCTCCATCGCCAAAAAATTGCGATAGAGCATGGTGCTCGGCTTGACGAACGGCTCGGCCAGCGACATCGCCGGCAGCTCGATGGGAAAGCCGCCGGCCTGCCACACGCCGCGCTTCACGTTCTCGGCGCGCGCCCGCAGGTGCGCGTGACAGGCGTTGATCTCGCTCCAGGTGTTGATGATGCCGATGACCGGCTTGCCGGCCCAGTCGGCGGCGTCATAGCCAAACTGGCGCAGCCGCGAGCGGTGGCCGAACGAGCGCATGTCGTTCACGCCGAGCCAGCGGTGGCTGCGCAGTTCCTCGGGGCTCTTGCGCGGGCTCATGGCGAGCGTGCGGGCCGGCGAGGGCCTAATCCATCAGCGGCACGTTCGCCGACTTGATCACCTTGGCCCACTTGTCGGTCTCCTCGGCAATGACCTTGCCGAAATCGGCCGGCGTGCCAGGAATGAGGATGCCGCCGAGATCGGCGAGGCGTGCCTTGACCTTCTCGTCCTGCAGCGCGGCGTTCACCTCCTTGTTGAGCTTGTCGATGATCTCCGCCGGCGTTCCCTTGGGCACGCCCACGCCGAACCAGGCGCTGGCCTCGTAGCCTGGCACCGTCTCGGCGACCGTCGGGACGTCTGGCAGCGCATCGGAGCGCTTGGCCGTCGTCACGCCCAGCGCCCGCAGCTTGCCGCCTTTGATGTGCTGCAACGACGACGGCATGTTGTCGAACATCACGTGCACGGTGCCGGCGATCAGGTCGGTGAGCGCCGGGGCCGAGCCGCGATAGGGCACGTGGGTGAGGTCGGTGCCGGTCATCGACTTGAACAACTCGCCCGAAAGGTGCACCGACGTGCCGTTGCCCGACGACGCCCAGTTGATCTTGCCCGGGTTGGCCTTGGCGTAGGCGATGAACTCGGTGACGTTCTTCGCCGGGATCGAAGGATTGACCTCCATCACGTTGGGAACGCGCATGATGCCGGCGACCGGGGCGATGTCGCGGATGAAATTGAAGGGCAGCTTTGGATAGAGAGTTGCGTTGATCCCATGGGCGGGATTGACCAGGAGCAGCGTGTAGCCGTCTGGCTGCGCATTCACCACCGCTTCGGTGCCGATGTTGTTGCCGCCGCCGGGCCGGTTCTCGATGACGAATTGCTGGCCCAGGTGCTCGGACAGATATTGACCGATGATCCGCGCCAGGATGTCGGTGCTGCCGCCGGCCGGGTAGGGCACGATCCAGCGCACAGGGCGCGTCGGATAGTCGGCGGCCTTGGCGGCGCTGAAGTCGGCGAGCCAGAAAGCCGCAACAATCAGGATAAGTCGAGCAAGCCGCGATCGCATGACGTTCCTTCCTTGTGTGCCCGGATTCGTTCCGGCGGCGATATCGTTTCAGGGCCAAAGGTTAAGCGGCGGCGCCGCCTTCGCACAAGGCACCTCCGAGGGTCGTGAATGAGGCGGGTCGTCCAAATCCGGGGGATACGCCCCTGTCGTTCGCAAGAACAAGTTGTGGGATGCTGCCCGTAGGAAGCAAGCCGTTCCGTGGTTCGACTCCGCTGCCTGCCCGCTGCCGACACGCTCGAAAAGGCCGCCTCGATCGACTACGCTGGTGCGCATCGGTGACCCTGATGCGTGGTGGAGCGCGATGACAGCGGTGTTTTCCTCTTCGGCCCGGCCCGAGGACACGGCGACCCCGGGCGGACTCGCGCCCGGAAAGGGTGCGATGACCGCCGCGTCCATGCTCGCGCGTGCGGCGCGCGGGCTGTGGTATGGCCGTTCCGTCCGCGCCCAGCTGCTCATCACGTTCGTGGCGATCGGGTTTACGGCCGCGCTGGTTGCCGCCGGCGTCACGATCCTGCAGGCCAGGAAATCGACCCGGCTCGAGGTCGCGGCGTCGCTGCGCATGGCTGAGATTCTGGTCGGCGAAACCGCCGACCTGCTGCAGCAGCAGGTTCCCGCCGAACAGTTCCTGCTCAATCTTCCATCGCAGCTGCGTTTCGTGCGTCATCTGCGCGTCTCGGTGCGCGATGCCTCGGGCCTGCCGGTGACGCTGCCGGGTCCTGTTGCGCATGATGACGAGCGCGCGCCGGCTCCGGCCTGGTTCGTCGCCCTCGTGGCGCCGGCGGTGGCAACGCGCGAAGTGCCGATCGTGGTCAACGGCCAACGCATCGGCTCCGTGCTGCTGGCCGGCGAGCCGCGCGACGAGATCGCCGAAGTGTGGGAGAACATGGTCGACTTCGCGATCGTGTGCCTGCTGGTCGGCCTCGCAGCCATCGGGCGCTGTACGTGTTGCTCGGGCGGGTGCTCGATCCGCTCACCGCGCTCTCGGCCGGCCTCGCCGATCTCGA
>DATFWC010000684.1:0-3180 GCA_035259885.1 Xanthobacteraceae bacterium | reverse complement strand
CGGTCGCTGCCGCGACGGCGGGCTCGTGGCCGCCATGGCGCAGCGTTGCGCAAGTATCGGCGGTGCGCCGGTCCTGCCACACGATGGCGTTGTGGATGGCCTTGCCGCTCGCCCGCTCCCACACGATAGCGGTCTCGCGCTGGTTGGTGATGCCGATGCCGGCGATGGCGCTCGCCGCCACGCCGGCCTTGGCGATCGCCGCGCGCGCGGTCGCCATTGTCGTGGTCCAGATCTCTTCCGGATCGTGCTCGACCCAGCCGGGCTGCGGATAGATCTGGGTGAACTCCTGCTGCGCCGTCGCGATGGGCACGAGCGTCGCGTCGAACACGATCGACCGCGTCGACGTGGTGCCCTGATCGATGGCGAGGAGATACGGCATGCTTCACTCCGCGGCGGCTGTGACGCGGCGCTCGCTGTCCACGAACTTTTTCAGCGCCTCCTGCTCGTGCGGCTGCAGGCGAAGCCCGAGCTTGGAGCGGCGCCACAGCACGTCGTCGGCGGTCTCGGCCCATTCGTGGCGGATCAGGTGGCGCACCTCGGCCGCCGTCAGATCGGCGCCGAAGCAGGTGTCGAGATCCTCGAAGCGCGTGGCGTCGGCGAGGATGCGGTCGAGCCGCGTGCCATAGGCGCGGGCGAGGCGAAACGCATGCGCCTCGGCCAGGAACGGCCAGCGGCGGCGTGCCTGCTCGACCAGCGTGCCGAGCCCGTCCCAGGGGAAATCGCCGCCCGGCAGCGGCACCCGATGCGTCCATGGCGGCCGCTGGCGCAGGAACGGCGCGAGCTGCGCCAGCGCGGCTTCGGCGAGGCGGCGCGCCGTGGTGATCTTGCCGCCGTAGATCGAGAGCAGCGGCGCCACGCCGCGGCCGGCGTCGAGCGCCAGCACGTAGTCGCGCGACAGATCCTTGGGCTTGGCGGCGTGGTCGTCATACAGCGAGCGCACGCCGGAAAAAGTCCCGACCACCTGCCCGGGTGCGACCGGCTCGCGAAAATATTCGCTCGCGGCCTGGCACAGGTAGATGATCTCCTGCGGCTGCGCCATCACGGCGCCGGGGTCGCCGCGGAAATCGGCATCGGTGGTGCCGATCAGGGCGAAATCGCCGTGGTACGGAATGGCGAAGACGATGCGCCCGTCGGCGTTCTGGAAAATATAGGCGCGGTCGTGGTCGAACAGCCGTCGCACCACGATGTGGCTGCCCTTGACGAGGCGAATGCGCGCCGGCGCCGCGAGCCGCAGCACGGTCTCGCTCACCTGCCCGAGCCACGGGCCGCTGGCATTGACGAGGACTTTTGCCGTCGCCTCGTCGCGGCTGCCGCGCGCGTTGAGCACCAGCCGCCAGATGCCGTCCTGGCGGTCGGCGCGGGCGCAGCGCGTGCGCAGGCGCACGACGGCGCCGCGCTCGGCCGCGTCCACGGCGTTGAGCACGACGAGGCGCGCATCGTCGACGCAGCAGTCGGAATATTCGAAACCGAGGTGATAGCTGCGCTTGAGCGGCACGCCGAGCGGGCCGACCGTAAGGTCGACCGTGCGCGTGCAGGCAAGAATCTCGCGCCCGCCGAGATGGTCGTACACGAACAGGCCGAACCGCAGCTGCCAGGCCGGGCGCAGGCCGGCATGGTGCGGCAGCACGAAGCGGGTCGGCCATACGAGATGCGGCGCCATGCGCAGCAGCACCTCGCGCTCGCGCAAGCCTTCGCGCACCAAGCGGAACTCGCCCTGCTCGAGGTAGCGCAGGCCGCCGTGGATGAGCTTGGTCGAGGCCGACGACGTGCCGCTGGCGAGATCGTTCTGCTCCACCAGGAGGACGCTCAGGCCGCGCCCGGCAGCGTCGCGCGCCACCGCCGTGCCGTTGATGCCGCCGCCGATGATGGCGAGGTCGAAATCCGCCATGACGCCCCTTGATTCGCCGGTCCGGGCCGCAGCATGGCGCGCCATGCCGCCGCGGCTCAAGCCGAGCGGCGCCCGCTCGTGCCCGCGTGAGCGCTGCGCCTGGCATAGATGAGCGCTAACTCTTTATGGATTCTCGCGGTTTTTTTGCTCCTCCAACGCCGCAGACGAGCCGCGCGTTCCCAAGGTGGTATTCTGTGCGAGCCCCGCTTATGAAGGTTGGGGCAAAAAATCCTTGAGGGTCGCGCCGGTCACGTCATGCCTGCTCCCCGCCTCCTGGTGATCGAAGGCAATACCGCGGCGGGACGTGCCCGCCACCACGCGTCGGGCGGCATGGTGGCGAGCGAAGGCTATGCCACCATGCTGCGCGAGCTCCTGCCCGGCGTCGTCATCGACATCGCCTACCCGGCCGATTCCGGGGCCAACCTGCCCGACCACATGGGCCTCGAAGGCTACGACGGCGTCGCCATCACGGGCTCGGCGCTGCACATCTACGAGGGCGGGCCGGAAATCCAGCGCCAGATCGAGCTCGTGCGCACCCTGCTCGGCACCGGCACGCCGGTGTTCGGCAGCTGCTGGGGCCTGCAGCTGCTCGTGGCCGCGGCCGGTGGCAGCGTGCGGCGCAATCCGAAGGGGCGCGAGGTCGGGTTCGGGCGCGCGATCCGCCTCACGGCGGCCGGCCGCGAGCATCCCATGTATGCCGGCAAAGCCGACTCGTTCGACGCCGTGACCGTGCACCTCGACGAGGTCGAGACGCTGGCGCCCGGCACGACCGTGCTCGCCTTGAATGCCATGGCCGGCGTCCAGGCGGCCGAGATCCGTCGCGACGGAACGGTCGCCTGGGGCGTGCAATATCACCCGGAATATTCGCTGAAGGAGCTGGCGGCGATCGTGCGCCGCACCGGCATGAGGCTCGTGGAGGAAGGATTCTTTGCCGACGAAGCCGGTCTACATGATTATGCCAGCGAGATGATGACGCTCGACCGCGAGCCGACCAACCGGCCGCTGGCCTGGCGTCACGGCATCGACGGGGCGGTGCTCGACAGCCGGCAGCGCGTGAAGGAAGTGGCGAACTGGATCGAGCGCATGGTCAAGCCGACGCGGGCCAGCCGCGGTCGCGGCTAGTGCATGATCGGAAAAGTGGGCACCGGTTTTCGGAAAGATCATGCTCCAACAATAGGCTAAAGCGAGATGACGATTCGAAGAAAAGTCATCTCGCTTTAGCGCGCCGGGGTGAGGGGGCGCTCACGCACAGCCAGCCACTTGCTCCCACCTCGCCCCGCTTGCGGGGAGAG
>DATFWC010000683.1:0-6870 GCA_035259885.1 Xanthobacteraceae bacterium | reverse complement strand
CTTCTGCGCGATGGCGCGCTCGGCCGCGCCCGCCGCCGCCACATGGGCGCCACTCAACCCCACTTCGTCCGCCACCGCGAGCAGCCGTGCCACGCGCGGATCGGCGGCGCGGTGGAGCGGATGGCCGTAGCCCGGGAACGGAATGCGGGCGGCGCGATATTCATCGATCAGGTCGCCGGCGGCTTGCTCAAGATCTCGCCCGCCAGCGGCGCGCTCGTTAATCCTAGCGAGAAATTTTCCGGCGTTCTCGGCGCTGCCGAGAATGACCGAGCCGCAGCCGAGAATGCCGGCCGCCACCGCGCCCTGCATGGCCTCGGGCCCGGCCGCATAGGTCATGCGCGCGGCCTGCACGCTCGGCACCAGGCCGTGCTCGGCAATCGCCACCAGGCAGGCATCGAGGATGCGGGTCTGCGGCGGGCTCGGCAGCTCGCCGGTCGTGAGCAGCCAGAAATGCTGGGTGAGCGACACTTTCCCGATCAGGTCGCCGCACAGGTCGCGCCCGCGCACCACGATCATGTCGGCATTGGCCGTGCTGATCGCGCTGGCGCGATGTTTTGTGGGTCCAATCTTCACGGCGCATGCTCCATCATGGGTGGTGCGCGCGGTCTTCCACGCGCCAGCATGGTAGCGTCCCGATTCCGAAGTTCGCAGGCATTTGCCGCACACTCGGATGCGAACTTCGGAATCAAAGGGACACTACAGGTATTATGCTTCTAGTGCCCCTTTTGAACCCGAAGTTCGCCATCGGACTTGCGGCACGGTATGGGCGAACTTCGGGTTCGGGGCACTAGCATGACATGTCACTTGTGGCTTGTGGATCCCTGTACGTCGTCCGTACAATCTTAGGAAAGGCCGCGGGTTTTGGGCCGCACAGGGCAAGACAGGGAGGTGACATGCGGTCTGCCGCATGGTGTCTGGCATTCTCGTGCCTGCTGGCGCTCACGACGCAGGCGCCGGCGCAGAGCCAATTCCCCAACAAGCCGATCCGCGTCGTCGTGCCCTATGCGCCGGGCGGACTGACCGACGTGGTGGCGCGGCTGTTCGCCGAGCAGGTCCGCAAGATCCTGAACAACCCGGTGTTCGTCGAGAACAAGCCGGGCGCCTCGGGCATCCTGGCGATCGAGGAAATGGCGCGCGCGCGGCCCGACGGCCACACACTCATGATCGGCAATATTTCCACCAACGGGCTCACCCCGGTCCTGCTCGCCAAGAAACTCAAGATCGACTACGACAAGGATGTGCAGATCGTGGCGCGGCTGGTCGACGTGCCGGTGTTTTTTCTCGCGACCACCACCGACTTCCCGCCCAAGACGTTTGCCGAGTTCCTCGCCTACGCGCGCGCGAATCCCGGCAAGGTGCGGTTTGGCAGCGCCGGGGTCGGCAGCTACCAGCAGGTCAACACAGCAATCCTGGCCAAGCGCGCCGGGCTCGATATGGTGCACATCCCGTTCAAGGATGGCGGCGCGCCGATCCTGCGCGATCTTTCCAACGGCGACATCCACGTGTCGTGGTTCAACATCACCAATCCGGTGGGCATGATGAAGGAAGGGCGCGTGCGCCCGCTGGCCGTGGCGGCGCCGCAGCGGCTGAAAGAATATCCCGACGTCCCGACCATCCAGGAGCTGGGATTTCCCGACGTGAAGCCGATCCAATGGTCGGCGGCGTTCGCGCCGGCCGGCGTGCCGCAGCCGATCGTCGCCACGCTGCACGAGACCTTTGCCAGGGCATCCACGGCGCCCGAAATGGCGGAGGCGTTCCACAAGGGCGGCATGGTGCCGACGGCGCAGTCGTCGCTCCCCGACGCGCAGGCGTGGATCCGCCGGGAGATGGCCGCGTGGCACCGCGTCGTCGAGGAATTGCAGATCGTCGTGGATGAGTGAGCAGCCGTGGCCGCACTGAAGATCGGAATTCTTCTCGGTGACGACATCGGACTCGAAGTCGTGCCGGAATGCGTCAAGGTGATGAAGGCCGCGGCAACGCGTTGCGCGCTGCCCATCGACTGGCACGAGTTGCCTATCGGCAAGGCCGGCCACGACGCGCATGGCCACACGCTGCCGCCGATCACCGAGAAGGCGCTGCGCGAGTTCGATGGCTGGATCATGGGGCCGATCGGCCACGCCGCCTATCCGCGCGGCGATCCGACCTGGGTGATGCCGCCGGTGCGCAAGAAGTTCGACCTGTTCGCGGCGGTGCGTCCGTCGCTGTCGCATGCCAACCTGCCGTCGGTGCACAAGGACGTGGACATCGTGTTCTTCCGCGAGATCACCGAGGGCATGCTCTACTCGGAGACCGTGGTGGCGGGCGCGCCCGAGTTCCGGCCCAACGACGACATCACGGTGGCGATGCGGGTGATCACCCGCAAGGGTTCGCATCGGGTCGCCCGCGAGGCGTTCGAGATGGCGCGCAGCCGCAAGCGCAAGAAGGTGACGGCGGCGCACAAGGAGCCCGTCTATCGGCTCGCCTGCGGCATGTTCGCCGAGGAATGCCGGAAGGTGGCGCGCGAGTTCCCGGACGTCACGTTCGAGGAGATGATGATCGACTCGATCTCGATGAAGCTCGTCACGTCGCCGCAGCAGTTCGACGTGGTGGTCACGACCAACCAGTTCGGCGACATCCTGACCGACATCGGCGCCGGCCTGGTGGGGGGCCTGGGCCTCGCACCCGGCCTCTGCGTGGGCGAGAAGCAGGCGATGGCGCAGGCGACGCACGGCTCGGCGCCTGACATCGCCGGCAGAAACATCGCCAATCCCTACGCCATGATCATGTCCGGCCAGATGCTGCTCGCCTGGCTCAGCCGCAAGCACAACGAGCCGAAGGCGGCCGCCGCCGCCGGCTTCATCCACACCGCCGTGCATGAGGTGATCGCCGAAGCCAGGCACCTGACGCGCGACCTCGGCGGCACCGCCAGCACGCAGCAGATGGGCGATGCCATCGCGGCCGTGGTGGGGACGTGACGGACGGGGAGCCAAACGAACGGGGAAGATGATGAACAAGCACATCATGAGGATCTTGACGGCGCTCACGCTGGCGACGCTCATGCCGGCGCTCGCCCAGGGGCAGGCGTGGCCGCAGAAGCCGATCAAGATGATCGTGCCGTTCCCGGCCGGCGGCGGCACCGACTTCATCGCGCGGCTCGCCGCCAAGCACCTGTCGCAGCGCCTCGGCCAGCAGGTCTATGTGGAGAACCGCGGCGGCGCCAACGGCGCCATCGGGCTGCAGGCGCTGATGACGTCGGACCCGGACGGCTACACCATCGCAGCCTCCTCCGACACGCCGCTCACCGTCAACCCGGCGCTCTACGACAAGCTGCCCTACTCGGCGCTGCGCGACTTCATACCCGTCGCCACCATGGTGCGCTTTCCCGGCATGCTGGCGGTACACCCGTCGGTGCCGGCGCGCAGCGTGGCCGAACTGATCGCCCTCGCCAAGGAGAAGCCAGGTGCGCTCACCTATGCGTCGGCCGGCATCGGAAATTTCAGCCACCTCGCCATGGAGCTGTTCTCGCTGCAGACCGGCATCAAGCTCCTGCACGTGCCCTATAAGGGCACGGGACCCGCCAGCCTCGCCCTGATCGGCGGCGACGTGCAGATGGGGTTCAACAACGTGCAGACCCTGCTGCAGAACTCGCAGTCGGGCCAGATCAGGGCGCTGGCGGTGGCCGAGCCGCAGCGCATGCCGGCGCTGCCCGATCTGCCGGCGGTGGCCGAGACGGTTCCCGGCTTCGAAATGGCGCCGTGGGTGGGCATCATCGTGCCGGTGCGGACGCCGAACGACATCGTGACGCGGCTGTCGCAGGAAACGCTCGCCGTCATGCGCGATCCCGAAGTGGTCAAGCTGCTGAACGAACAACAGGTGACGCCGTTCGCGATCGAGCCCAAAGCGTTCGAGCAGCTGATCCGGGGCGACCTGGACAAATGGGCCAACGTGATCAAGACCGCCGGCATCAAGCCCGAATAGGACCGCGATGAAGACCGTTCTGATGCTGCTGATATGCGCGCTGGCCGCATCGCCGGCATGGTCGCAGAGCGAGGGTCTGCCGCCGCTCGACTACGTCGCGGTTCCGGATTCGTTTAAGCTGCCGGCCGGCATGACGTTCGGCAGCACGTCGGGCGTGGCGATCAACTCCCAGGGGCACATCTTCGTGCTGCATCGCGGGCCCGGGCCGCTGATGGAATTCGACGCGGGCGGGACGTTCATCCGCGCGCTCGGCGACGGGTTCTTCGACCGCCCGCACGGCCTGCGCATCGACGCCGAGGACAATATCTGGGCTACCGACGTCGCCGCCCACGTGGTCTACAAGATGAATCGTGACGGCCGCATCGTGCTGGTGCTGGGCGTGCGTGGCTCGGCCGGCGACCGCCACCCGTACGGCCACCTGCCGCTGTTCAACGAGCCGAACGACGTGGCCTTTGCCCCCAACGGTGACATTTACGTGGTGCAGGGTCACGGCAAGGGCGAGCCGCGCGTCCTCAAGTTCGACCGCGACGGCAACTTCATCGCGGCGTGGGGGCGCAAGGGCAAGGAAGCGGGCGAGTTCGACATCGCGCATGCCGTGGCGATCGATGCCAAGGGCCTCGTCTACGTGGCCGACCGCAACAACCAGCGCATCCAGGTGTTCGACCCGGACGGAGCCTTCTTGCGCGAGTCGAAGCACCCAGGCACGCCGTGCGGCCTGTTCATCACGCCCGACCAGCACCTCTGGCTCGCCCATGGCCATGCCGGCCAGGTGCTCAAGCTCGATCTTGCCGGCAACGTGCTCGGGGTCACCGGCCGCCAGGGCAAGGCGCTCGGCCAGTTCGGCGAGGCGCACACCATCGCGGTGAGCGCCACGAATGATGTCTATGTCGCCGACACGCTGAACTGGCGCATCCAGAAATTCGTCAGGAAGGCGCCCTGACCGGTCCGCCCGCCGCTTTCGGAGATCCGCATGTACGACCTGCACCTCACGCCCGAGCAACTGGAAATCCGCGACACCGTGCGTGACTTCGTCACGCGGCGGGTGAAGCCGGTGACGCTCAAGCCGGAACGGCTGGAAGCGCTCGACCGCCGCCTGCCGCCCGACTTGCTCGATCAGGCATCGCGGCTTGGCCTGCGCGCGCTGGCGCTGTCGGAGGATTTTGGCGGCAGCGGCGCCGACGCGCTGACCTGCTGCATCGTGGCGGAGGAACTCGCGGCCGGCGATCCCGACATCGCCGCCGTGCTCGGCGAAACCTCCCGCCTCGCCCACCTCATGTTCGACCGCGCCATGACGGACGAGCAGCGCGAGCAATTACTGCCGGCTTTCCTCGCCGACGACCGGGCGCAGCTCGCGTTCGCTGACCAAGAGCCGGACCACGAGGCCGCACTGGGCATCAACTACCATCGCCCGGGCGCCACCGAGCCGACCGTGCGGACGACAGCGGTGCGGCGCCATGGCGAGATCGTGATCAACGGGCGCAAGGATTGCGTCGCCAATGCGCCGTTGGCGACACTGTTCGCCGTCACGGCAACCTTAGCGCCGGGCGCCGACCGGGGTGGCGTGGGCACCATTCTGGTGCCGCATGATGCGCCGGGGTTGAGCGTGCAGGCGCATGACGAGGCGGAGCGCTGGTTCCACGGCGCCTGCGGCGCGGTCACGTTCACGGAATGCCGCGTGCCGGCGCAGAATTTTTTGGCAACCGACACGGCGCGGCTGCGCGCCGGCGGCGAGATTCTCAGCGCGGCCATCGCGCTCGGCATCGGCCGCGCTGCGCACGAGGCGGCGCTCGACTATGCGGGCCTGCGGGTCCAGGGCGGACGCCGCATCATCGAGCACCAGGCGATCGGCGCCAAAGTTGCCGACATCGCCATCAAGCTCAATGTAGCGCGCAGCGCCCTGTGGCAGGCTGCCTGGGCATCCGACCATCCGGCAGCGCAGGCCGACCGCAGCCTGCCAGACCTGCCGCTCGACACGATGGCCGCCCTGTTCACCGTGGAGGCGGTGCATCGCGCCGCCAAGGACGCGGCCGAGTGTTTTGGCGCCATGGGGGTGATGCGCGACCTGCCGCTGCAGAAACACGTGCGCGACGCGCTGATCAGCCTGCATGCCGGGCACGGGCCGGGCGAGGCCAGACTGCACATCGCCGAGGCGCTGTCCGGCTACCGGCGCTTGCCCGCCGCCGCCATCCGCGCCGCCGAATGAGACCCGGCAGCAATTCAGCCGTCAGGCGCGGGCTTGACCCGCGCATCCCGCTTAGGATGGCACAGTGGTGCAAACCAATCGGGATGGCCGGGACAAGCCCGGCCATGACAAGGAAGAGAGAGAC
This sequence comes from Xanthobacteraceae bacterium, assembly GCA_035259885.1. GTDB lineage: Bacteria > Pseudomonadota > Alphaproteobacteria > Rhizobiales > Xanthobacteraceae > DATFWC01. The sequence goes on along the minus strand of DATFWC010000683.1, from coordinate 586 downwards.
CGCCCGTTCGGAGTAACACCATGGACTTCGCCCTCACCGACGAGCAGCGCGACTGGCAGATGAAGGCCAGAACCTTCGCGCGCGACGAAATCCGCCCAATCTCGCTCGAGCGCGACGACATTCCGGACCCGCGCGAGACCTTCGACTGGGAGATCATCCGCAAGGGCTCACGCCTCGGCTTCCGCACCATGGCGGTGCCGAAGGAATGGGGCGGCCACGGCACCGACTTCGTCACCCAGGCGGTGGTCATGGCGGAGCTGGCCAAGGCCGACAGCGCGATCTCGAAAACCTTCAGCCAATGCTGGAAATGGAGTCACCTGATCGCTGCGGTGTGCACCGACGCGCAGAAGGAGCGGTTCCTGAAACCGTTCCTGGCCGACGACACCTACGTGCTGGGCAAGGGCATCAGCGAGCCGAGCGCCGGTTCCGACAACCGGCTGCCGCCCGAAGACGATCCCAAGGCCGGCCTGAAGCTGCGCGGCGAGCGCCAGGGCGACGAATGGATCCTCAATGGCGAGAAATGCTTCATCGCCAACGGCAGCGTGGGAAAGCTGTTCTTCCTCGACGTGCGCACCGATCCCAATGT
>DATFWC010000682.1:0-6932 GCA_035259885.1 Xanthobacteraceae bacterium | reverse complement strand
GCGGCCGATCATCCACGAGTCGAGCAGCGTCACGCGGGTTCCTGGCGTGCCGTGCCGCTTGGCGCTCAGCGCCGCCAGCAAACCCCCGGCGCCGGCGCCGATGACCAGCACGTCGGTTTCGATGAGAACCCCGTCAAGGCTTGCCATCGTGCTACCAGGGACGCGGACGGTTCTTGACCGACGGATGCACGTCTACGATCCGCTCCGGGCAAAAAACTTCGCAACTGAAGCAGGTGATGCAGTGCTCGCGAAACCTGATCACGGGCAGTAGCGCAACGGGTCGCAAACCTGCGACTTCCGCCGCGACCGGTGCCGGCTCCATGTGGATCACGTCGGCCGGACAGACGGCATCGCAGATACCGCAGCCGGTGCAGCGCGCGATGTCGATGTTCTCGATCATAGCTCGTTCGCGGCCAGGAATTCTTGCGCGGCCGCCTGACGTACCTTGTCCAGCGTCGACTCCATTGTGTTGGTCTCGGCGTTCATCACGCGATCTGCGCCTCTACGCCTGACCGACGACGATGCCCATCCCGGTGATCCACTCCGGGACGAGGTGATAGTAGCGAAGCTCCACCCGCAGCTTGCCCATGTGCCGCGCGGCTGCCGCGGCGGCAACCCAGGTGCGCACCTCGTGGGCGCCGAATCCGGCCACACGGTCGATCTCGTCGTCGCGCATGGCGTCGAAATCCTCGTGCCGCGCTCCCAGGAACGTATCGAGAAATTCGCGATCCCACTCCTCGCTCGGCGGCAGGCATGGCCCCTTGCCGACCACGAGGTCGCGCGCCGCCTCGATGACGCGGCTCTCACGCGCGTCGTATTCCTCGCGGGTCGGCGAGTGGCGCACGATCAGGCGGCGCGCCACGTCGGGCGGGCTCTGCTCGAGCCGCGGCGTCGGCGGATCATGCGACAGGCCGCCCGAGCCGACCAACGTGATGCGCAGGTCCTGTCCGGCGAGGAAATCGCCAAGCGCCTCCCCGAACGCGCGGACGCGGCGAAACGACGGCCGCGGGTCGGCGGCGCAGTTCACGAAAACCGGCAGCACGTCGTAGCGCGCGAGCGACCCGGTCAGCTTGTAAAGCGGAATGGTGATGCCGTGATCGACCTTCATGTGATGCGAGATCGCCACGTCGAAGTCGCGCGACTGCAGATAGCGGATGCAGTCCATCGCCAATTGGTGCGGCACGCGCAGGGCGCCGCTCTCGAGGCGCCAGTCAGTGCCCGCTTCCGCCGCCGTGCCGATGCAGAACGCGGGCATCAGCTCGTAGAAAAAACCGTTGAAATGATCGGGGCCGAACACCACGACGAGGTCGGGATTGAACGCCCGCAGGGCGCCGGCACACGCGTCGAGCTCACGGAAGAACTGCGCATGCACGTCCGGCTGGGTTTCCTCGACGTCGGTCGTCATCAGCGGGCTGTGCGAACAACAAATGAGCTGAACCGCCACGTTCCCCTCCCCTACACCCGCACCTCGGTCAACGTCCCGGGCGCAAACATCTCCTCGACGGAGACCATTCGCACCGCCAGACCCTGCTCGTAAGAATAGCGCGCCATGGCGGCGAGAGTCTTGTGGTTGGCCGCCACGCCATACGACCAGAAATCGTCACCCATGAGGTCCCGGGTTGCATCCAGTTCGGCATTCACCCAGGGCAGGCCGATCTTGAGCGCGGTCGTTTCCGCCAGATCGTCGTCGGCAATCCGTTTGGCCTGAGCGAAGGCTTTGTACACGCTGGCGGGAAGCCAGGGGTGCCGCTCCAGCACGTCACGGCGCACGCCGACCGCGTGCATGATCGGGAACAGACCCGACCGGCGGTAGTAGTCACGCTCGGCCGATCGGTAGTCCGGGAACAGCCGCCGGATCATGGGGTGGCCGGCGACGAAGCAGGATGGGCGGCGGGCGGAAATGACTGCGTCCAGCGCGCCGCCGGCGAGCATCTGCGAGAGCGGCTCGGCGGCAGATGCAAGCGGGAACTTTTCCGGCAGGTTGAGCGGAAATTTTTCCCGCCGGCCGGCCTGCTCGAGGCCGCCCTGCACCCAATCAATATCCGCTGCCGCGATGCCGAAATCGTCCTGGAGGAAGCCGCGCACCCAGAGGGCCGCCGACATCTGATATTCTGGCACGCCGATGCGCTTGCCGCGCAGGTCGGCGGCGCCCGCGATGCCGCGGTCGGTGCGCACGTAGATCGCCGAATGGCGGAACATGCGCGACAGGAACACCGGAATCGCCACGTAGCGAGCGGCCCCACGCGACAATGCGATAAGGTATGGGCTGAAGCCGATCTCGGCGACGTCGAACTCGCCATGGAAAAAGGCGCGTTCGAGAATCTCTTCCACGCGCATGGTGACGTAGTTGACGTCGCAGCCTTCGATCCGGACGCGGCCGTCGACGAGCGCGCGCACGCGGTCATAGTCCCACGTCGCCACGGTGATCGGCAGCCGGCTCATAGTTTCGCAACGAGCCGTCGGCGACGGCGGCCGTCAGCGACGGCCGCCGGCCACCCGGGCGCGCGACGCAGCGGACCCATGGTGTGGACAATCGTTGGCGCGAAGATCGGGAGCGGTGACGCAGCGCATCGGCGCTGCGTCGCGTCCCCGTGTGCCTTACTTCAGTGCGTTCACGCCGGCCTGGCAGGCCTGGCCGTCCTGCGGGCTGGTGCCGCCGCTGCAGCCGATTGCCCCGATGATTTTTCCGTCGGCCACGATCGGGATGCCGCCCTCGGATGCGATCACGTCGTCGAGCGTCAGCAGGTAGATATTGGCCGGATTGGCGGCGAGCCCGTCCTGGAACGCCTTGGTCGGACGGCGGAAGGTTGCGGCTGTGCGCGCCTTGTGCTGGGCGATCGTGATCGAGGCGTATTGCGCGCCGTCCATGCGGCTGAAGTGGACGAGCGCACCGGACGGCCCGACCACGGCGATGTTCATGAACCAGTTGTTCTTCTTGGCCTCGGCCTCGGCCGCGACGACCGCCTTTCTCGCCATGTCGAGCGAGATTTCGGGACCATAGGGCGGCGGTGGCGGGGGCGCCGCCGCCGGCGGCTGCTGGGCAAAGGCGGCGGCGCTCAGCGCCACCGCGGCGAGAGCCGCTACGGATATCGACAAGACTCCACGCATCGAAAAACTCCTCCCGAACTGGATGATCGCCGTACCCGGGTCCGGCGCTATCACGCGACATGCGAGATTCCAGCGAGCAACGCTGGCCCGGCTCCCGCCGCGGGCATCTTATCGGGCGCCCCATGGGCCCTCAATACGGTTGGGGAGGTCGCGAACGGCGCTGGGTTGCCGCGGCGAAAGCATGCTGCAGGCGCAACTTGGCCATGCCGGTTTTGCCGCAGTCGCACCTGTGGCAACCCGCGCGCCGGAACATTAGCTGCGCTTTGCGAATTTAAGAGCGCGGCGTTTTGCCGGCATCAGACAACAGGTGAATCATGTCGAAAGTCAGAAAACTTGAACCGCGCGGCCATGTAGTGCCTGCGCTCGATACGCCCACGGATCTCGAGGCGAATGCCGTCGAGGAGATATCGCAGGCTCTCAACGGTCTGCTGGCCGACGCATTTGCGCTCTATCTGAAGACCAAGAACTTTCATTGGCACGTCAGCGGGCCGCACTTCCGTGACTATCATCTGCTGCTCGACGAGCAGGCGGAGCAGATCTTCGCGACCACCGACGAGCTGGCCGAACGGGTGCGCAAGATCGGCGGCACGACGTTGCGCTCGATCGGGCATATCGCCAGCCTGCAGCGCGTCAAGGACAACGATGCGGAGTTCGTCCCGCCTCACGAAATGCTGCGCGAGTTGATGGGAGACAACAAGGCGATGGTCCACAACCTGCGCGAGGCGCGCGAGGTCGCCGAAAAGCACGAGGATGTCGGGACCACCAGCATGCTCGAGACCTTCATCGACGCGGCCGAGCGGCGGACCTGGTTCCTGTTCGAGTCGGCGCAGTCAACGGATCGCCAGCGCTAAAGCGAGATGACTTTTCTTCGAATCGTCATCTCGCTTTAGCCTATTGTTGGAGCATGATCTTTTCCGAAAACCGGTGCCCACTTTTCGGGATCATGCTCTAGCAGGTTGCTACTGCAACTCACTCGTCATGCGCGGCTTGACCCGCGCATCCATCGACGATGCAAGCCGATTCGACACGACGGATTGCCGGGTCAAAGCCTGCCCGGGACGTGATCCGGGGCCCGGCAATCATGAATGGAGCTGCGTCAAACCAAGTGGAAAATGCCGTAGCGGCAAAATGCGGCCGCCGAGGCGCCGGCGTCAGGCTGCTTCGATATCCGGTCCCAGCGTCGTGTCGGGCCGCGGCGGCGTGTCGATGAACAGCGTCACGTCATCGAATCCCGCCTCGATGAGGCGATCGCGTGCCGCCCCGGTTACCGACTCGGGCATCCCGGGGGCAACCAGCACCGCGTGCGGCGCAAGCCGCGCCAGGCGCTCGAGCGCCACTTGCGGGAACGCGCCCGCGTCGAGGATCACGCGATCATAGGTCTGCGCCAGGGCTTTCACCGCCGTGATCAGCCGTTCGGACCGTATGATCGCGCCGGTATCGGCCGGCAGGCGGCCGGCCGCGATCAGGTGGACGCGCGAGCCGCGGTCGCGGGTGATGATGTGGCGGAACGACGAGGCCCCGCGCACCAGTTCGGCGATCCCGGGCGCACCCGGCTCGCTGGAGAGCGCCGCCAGGTTGGGCCCCTGCAGCGCGAGGTCGATGAGCACCACCCGCCCCCCCGGCGACAGCGCCCGCGCGAGCGCGACGGCGGTGCATGTCGTGCCGACGCCGCGGGCGATGCCGAGCACGGTGAGGCGGCCGGTTTGGCGCAGCTTGGCCATCTGGTCGGCGAAGGCGGCCTGTTGCTGCGGGGCTGGGCTGGCCGCGGGAGCGGGCGCGGCTGCCATGGAGGCGGCCGGCGCGGCCGCCGGGCCGAGCGCAGGAGCAGCCGGGTGGAGCTGGCCGGTGTCGGCTGCCGCCGGCACCTGCGCGGCATCACCGGCAACGGTCGCCGCCACGGCCTCAGCGCTCGGGTCGGCGGGGCGGTAGACATTTCCGGCGAGGAGTTCGCCGGTGGTGACGAAGGCGGTGGACAGCAGCAGCGTGGCGATGGACGTGATGAGGATGATCGGCACCTTTTTCGGGAACGCTGGCGTGTTGGAGACGACGGCGCGGGAGATGATGCGGGCTTCCGCCGGCACGATGTCGAGCTGCTCGCGCGCATTCGCCTCGCGGTACTTGGCGAGGTAGGACTCGAGCAGGTCGCGCTGCGCCTTGGCCTCGCGCTCGAGCGCGCGCAGCTGCACGTCCTGCTCGCCGGTCGAGCCGGCCTGGCGCTTGAGCTGATCGAGGCTGGCGGTCAGCGCCTCCACCCGCGCGCCGGCGATGCGGGCATCGTTCTCCAACGCCCGCACCAGCTTCTCGCCCTCGCGCCGCATCTGCTCGTCCAGGTTTGCGATCTGGGCCTTGAGCTCCTTGATGCGCGGATGGTTGCCGAGCAGCGTCGAGGATTGCTCGGCCAGCTGCGCCCTTAAAGTGGCGCCCTGCTCGGAGAGGCGGCGGATCAGCTCGGAATTGACGATGTAGGAGGATTCCAGCGGCTGTCCGGATTTGAGCAGGTTGCGGATCAGCCGCGCCTTGGCCTCGGCCTCCGCCTTCTGCGAGCGCGCCAGCGCCAGCGCCGAGTTGAGCTCGCCCAGCTGCTGGTTCGACAGGCTGGTATTGTTGGCGCCGACGAACAGGTTGGACTTGGCGCGGAATTCTTCCACCTTGGCTTCCGCCTCCGCCACCCGCCGCCGCAGGTTGTCGATCTCGCCGCCCAGCACCTGGCTGGCGACCCGGGTCTGGTCCTGCTTGGCCCCCTGCTGCAGCGCCAGGTAGGCCTCCGCGATGCCATTGGCGGCCTTGGCCGCCAGGTCCGGATCGGACGAGGAGAACTCGACCGCGATCACCCGTGACTTGTCGACCCCGAACGCGGTCAGCCGCTCGTAATAGGCTTCCAGCACCCGCTCTTCCGGGCTCATCTTGAGCGGGTCCTTGCCCAGCCCCACCAGGCTGAAGACGTGGCGCAGGAACGACCTGCCGTGCAGCACCGGATCGAACTCCGCCCGCTCGCCGAGCTTGAGATCCTTGGCCACCCGGCGGGCGAGGTCGCGCGAGAGCACGAGCTGGACCTGGCTGCTCACCGCCTCCTGGTCGACCGTGCGCTCGCGCTCGGCGAGCTTTTCCGCCTCGGGGCGCAGGAACACGTTCTCCCGCCCCTCGATAAGCAGGCGCGCTTCCGACCGGTAGCGTGGCGACACCAGGTTGACGGTCACGAAGGCGAGTGCCGCTACCACCAGGGCGGGCATGATCACCCAAAGCTTCTTGCGCATGAGCGCACGCCCGACCGCGCCCAGATCGAGCTCGTCCGTCGGCCCAGCGCCCATATGAAAAACCTCAGCTACGGCCCGAAAGCGCGCAGGCCGTCCCCACGGCATTAAGACACCATCATGGTTGAGGCCACGTTAATTGGTGTCGGGGCACCGGCAAAAGCCGGGGTTGCCGGTCGTTAATTCGCGTTAACGCTTTAGCCCGCGGGTCGACGGATAAGGAGTGCGCGCGCACGGCCGGGACCAGCCGCGTCCGGTGCTTCCGCCAGGCAGCGCGCACCGTTGCGAGGATTTTTTCAACTCGCCCTGTCGCGACAGAAGTCAGGCTTTCTTAACCATAACGGGGCCTAATCCGACCCGGCTCGTCGCCGATCGGATTTGTGCGTCATGCGGGTCACCCGCCCCCTGCTCGTCACTCTCGCGGTTGCGCTCGCGACCTCCGGCTGCATGCAAAAGCGCGCGCCGGGCCCGGTCGCCATCGCGGCGCCCGTCGTTGCGGCGCCTGCCGTCGCAGCGGCCGCCGTCACGGCGCCCGCAATTGCGGCGCCGGCCCAGCCTGCGCCCATGGCGCCG
>DATFWC010000681.1:0-2374 GCA_035259885.1 Xanthobacteraceae bacterium | reverse complement strand
GTGGGCTGGCCGACGCCGACCGGCACGCCCTGGCCGTTCTTGCCGCAGGTGCCGATGCCGGTGTCGAGCTCGAGGTCGTTGCCGATCATGCTGACCCGGTGCAGGTCGGTCGGGCCGTTGCCGATCAGCATGGCGCCCTTGACCGGCGCGCCGACCTTGCCGTTCTCGATGCGGTAGGCCTCGGTGCACTGGAACACGTACTTGCCGGACGTGATGTCGACCTGGCCGCCGCCGAAGTAGACCGCGTAGATGCCGTTCTTCACTGACGCAATGATGTCGCCCGGCTCGTGCGCGCCGCTGAGCATGTAGGTGTTGGTCATGCGCGGCATCGGCACGTGCGCGTAGCTCTCGCGCCGGCCGTTGCCGGTCGGCCGCATGTTCATCAGCCGGGCGTTCTGCCGGTCCTGCATGTAGCCGACCAGGATGCCGTCCTCGATCAGCACCGTGCGGTTGGTCGGCGTGCCCTCGTCGTCGATCGACAGAGAGCCCCGGCGCTGCGCCATGGTCCCGTCGTCCACGACGGTCACGCCCTTGGCGGCGACGCGCTGGCCCATGAGTCCGGCGAAGGCCGAAGTCTGCTTGCGATTGAAGTCGCCTTCCAGGCCGTGCCCGACCGCCTCGTGCAGCATCACGCCCGGCCAGCCGGGGCCGAGCACCACGTCCATCTCGCCGGCCGGCGCCGGCACCGCCTCGAGGTTGACCAGCGCCTGGCGGACCGCCTCTTCGACCGCGCCGTGCCAGGCGCCGCTGTCGATGAAGCGCGCATAGCCTTCGCGGCCGCCGCTGCCGTGGCTGCCCGACTCCTGGCGGTCGCCTTGTCCCGCCACAACCGACACGTTGACCCGCACCAGCGGGCGCACGTCGCGATAGACTTCGCCGTTCTGGCGCATGATCTCGACCACCTGCCAGGTGGCGCCGAAGCTCACGGAGACCTGGCGCACGCGCGGGTCCTTGGCCCGCGCATAGGCGTCGATCTCTTCCAGGAGCTTGACCTTGGCGGCGAAGCTCGGCGCCGACAGGGGATTCTCGTCGCCGTAAAGCCGGACGTTGCTGCGCGGCGGCGCCTCCGCATAGATGCCCGAATAGCCGCTCTGGACCGCGCGCACCGCATCGGCTGCGCGCGCCAGCGCCGGATCCGACACATCCGATGCATGGGCATAGCCGACCGCCTCGCCCTTGACGGCGCGCAGCCCGAAACCTTGCGCCGTGTCATAGGTCGCCTGCTTGAGCCGCCCGTTGTCGAACACCAGCGCCTCGGACTGGCGGTATTCGAGGAACAGTTCGCCGTCGTCGGCGCCATCGAGCCCATGCGTGAGGTGGCGCGCGACGCCGGAGGGGTCGAGCCCGGCGCGATCGATCAGGGACAGGGTCGAGGAGGTCATGGATCGGATTCCGGTTGGGGTTCCGGCGTCGCATCGTGACGCCGATCGACAAGATAGGCACGCGCGGCGCCCGGCGGGAGTGGCAAACGGGTATCCCTGGAAGCGGAGTTGCCGTTACGGCAGCTTGTCGTAGCCTTCGCCGAACCCTTTCAGGCTCAGCGGGATGCCGATTCCCTCCTCGGGCGTCTGGAAGATGATGAAGGTCGCGCTGGTGCCGGTGCGCAACTGGCGGATCAGGTTGTCGTCCATCATCACCTCGGCGACGCAGCCGTTGGGCAGGCAGCGCACGAAGCCGGCGCGGCCGATGTCGGCCTGATCGACCTTGAGGCCGAGGCCGGAGGGCAGCAGGACGCCGAGCGGCGCCAGCACGCGCAGGAGGCGCGTCTTCTGGTCGGCGGTTTTCAACACGATCACGCTCAGGCCCACGTTCGGCCGGTCTTCGGCGGTGACGCTCTGGATCAGGGCGCATTGCTCGCCCTGCGCGCCCGGCGGGGTGTCGCAGCGGATCTGCCAGTCGCCGTGCACCGATTTGACGGCGCCTTGCGCCTGTGCCGGACGCTGCGGGGCAAGGCTCAGCACGCCGGCGGCCAGCGCCAAGACGAGACCGGAGCCCACAGCTCGCCGAAACAGGCCCATGATCAGTCCTCGGCCGTTTTCGTCACCGAATCGCAGACCCGGCGCGCCCTCATGCGGGCTTGCCTACATGGCCACCCCGTTCTGTCAAGGACGGCGGTCGAGGCGGCGCGTGGCCCGTGCGACACACGGGCACAGGCGGTTTTGGCATTTCGTCGCCTGTGGCATATGTCCGCGGACAAGCGACGTTGCGAGTGGGGCGGAATTGTGGTTTGAGAGGCCCGGATTTCGCCTGTCCCGCCACCCTGGATCCTGCCGCATGGCGCCGTATCAGGGCGCCGGTCGAATGATCGAGCGGCACGCGCCGGGATGCGCACTGATCACGGCCGAACTGGTCGAAGGAGCGGATGAACGATGCC
>DATFWC010000680.1:0-2064 GCA_035259885.1 Xanthobacteraceae bacterium | reverse complement strand
GCCGCTCTATCACGACCATCCGCACCGCGACGAGGAGCACGTGCACCCGCATGCCATCGAGCAGCAGACGGTGAACGCCATGGAGGCGATCAAGTCCATTCTCGACACCGTCGGGGCGTCGTGGCGGGACGTGGTCAAGGTCACGAAGTACCTGACCGACATTCGCGATTTCGACGGCATGCACCGCGCCATGAATGCCTATTTCGGCGACTGGCGGCCGGCCAGCACCACCCTGTGCGTCAATCAGCTCAGCTCACCCGGCGCCCGCGTCGAACTCGACATGATCGTGGCGTTGCCGAAGTCGGCCGCCTAGGTTGAAATTAATCGCAGGTTCCTCACCCCTGAGGAGCCCGCGAAGCGGGCGTCTCGAAGGGCGCTGCTCAAGACGTGCATGCAACTCGAGCCCCGAGGAAACAGTCGGAGTGCTTGGCCATCCTTCGAGACGGGCGCTGCGCCCCCTCCTCGGGATGAGGGCCGATGTGACGATAGGCGCGGAATAGTCGCTGTGGCCCCGTGTTATTGTGACGATCGATCGATGGAGACGACGATGGACCAGCGCATCATCAATTTGTACGACCGCTTCACTCATGGCGGCATGAGCCGCCGCGATTTCCTCGACCGGCTGGCCGAGCTGGCCGGCTCGGCGGCGGCCGCCGCGGCGCTGCTGCCGCTCCTGCAGAACAACTACGCACAGGCGGCGATCGTGCCGGCCGACGATGCGCGGCTCGCGACGGAGCGCGTGTCCTACGATTCGCCCAAGGGCAAGATCGCCGGCTACCTGGCGCGCCCGAAAGCCAGGGGCAAGCGCCCCGCCGTGCTGGTCATACATGAGAACCGCGGGCTCAATCCGCACCTCGAGGACGTCGCCCGCCGTCTCGCGCTCGAAGGATTCTTGGCTTACGCGGTCGACCTCCTGTCGCTGGTCGGCGGCACGCCGCCATCCGAGGATGCGGCGCGCGAGCTGCACACCAAGATGAACCAGGACGACGCCGTGGTGGCGCTGGTGGCGGCGGTCTCGTTCCTCAAGGGTCACGCCGAATCCACCGGCAAGGTGGGGGCGGTCGGCTTCTGCTTCGGCGGCCTGATGATCAATCGCCTCGCCGCAGCGAGCCCCGAGCTCGATGCCGGCGTCGCCTATTACGGCCGCCAGGTGCCGGCCGCCCAGGTGCCGAACATCAAAGCGGCCCTGCTGCTGCACTATGCCGAGAACGACGATCCGGTGAACGCCGGCATTCCGGCCTACGAGGCGGCGCTCAAGGCGAACAACAAGAAGTACACCATCCACACCTATCCGGGCACGCAGCACGCCTTCAACAACGACACCGGCGCGGCGCGCTACAACAAGGCGGCGGCCGATCTCGCCTGGGGCCGCACGCTGGCGTTCTTCAAGGAAACTCTTGGCGCACCGCCCAACGCCGCGTGAGGTGGGTGAAAGTAGCGCTATGAAAATCGGCCGGGATGCGGACACAATCGCGCGACAACGAGCAGCTCTCCGACAGGAGTACGGTGAGCTGTTCGACCGCATCGCGGCTGCGCTGTTCGAGGCCGATCCGATTCATATCAACTTCGAGACCAATACGGACGAATACGAACCGGAGGCCGAAACGATCCTGCCGCGATTGCACACGGCCACAACGGTAGACGATGTTGAACGCATCGTGCATGAGGAATTCTGCCGCTGGTTTGATGCCGGAATGGCAGGTCCGCGGGAAAAATATCGACCGGTGGCAGAAACGATCTGGAATTTGTGGAGAACGTTCCAAGAGCGGTCGAATTGAGCTCGGGGTGCCGCCCAACGCGGCGTAGAGGTTTTCAATAAAAAACGCATAGGCGCCGCTCGTGGGCGCCCCCAGCAAGCATTGGCGCCAAAACGGCGGTCACCAGCGCTGTCGCTACTGCGTTCCCAGCAGGCCGAGCACGCCTGACAGCGTCATCGTGAAGGCGAGCGCCAGGCCGGAGCAGATGGCGACGCTGACATAGGGCTCCCATTCGGTGTTGACGAAGCGGTGCACCTTGCCGCCGCGCGGCAGCAGCGACCAGAATATCGCCCCGGTCACGATGAAA
>DATFWC010000679.1:0-3026 GCA_035259885.1 Xanthobacteraceae bacterium | reverse complement strand
CGCCGTCAAGATCCAGTCGGTGCCGACGGCGCCGACCGGCTGGCTGGAGGCGATCTGCAGGCCGTTCATCTGGTACAGGATCATTTGTCCGTCGGTGCGGCGGAACAGGAGATCGCTGCGGCCGTCGCCGCCGAAATCGCTCAAGCTCGACGCCAGCGGGCAGGTCGGCGCATCAGGCAGGCGCGCGGTGATTTGCAGCATGGCGGTGCGCCCCTGGGTGCCGCCGCTGGTGGTGTTGGTGAACGTGATGGCGGCGTTGTAGGTGCCAGCGCCGAGCCCGTTCGCCGCCGCGTTGACGGCAAACGTCACGTTGGTCGGCGCGGTCGTCACCGCGCCGGACGCCGCCGTCACGGTGAGCCAGCTAGGCACGCCCGGATCGAACTGGATCGAGGTTGAATAATTGACGCTGCCGCTGCTGACGCTCAGCGCATAGGTGAACGAAGCAGGCGCGAACGGGCCGCCCTGCGTTCCCGCAACATTGACGTTGGCGGCGGGCGAGACCTGCAGCGCGTTGGGCGCGACCAGATGATGGATGGTGCCCCCCGACAGGTCGGCGACATAGACCTCGCCGGCTTCGTCCTCGCCGAACGTGCTGATGCTCAGCGTGGTGTCGATGAGCTGCGTGGTCGTCCACGTGCTGCCGTTCAGGCGCGCGCCCCAGATGATGCCGGTGCAGAAGTCGCCGTAGAAGTAGGTGCCCGCCAGCGTGGCGAACTGGCTGCCGCGGTAGCGGTAGCCGCCGGTGATCGAGCACTTTCCGGCCGCGTGGTCGTATTCGAGGATCGGGTCGGCCGGCACACCCGCCGTGCACTGCACGGTGCTGTCGAAGATCGCCGTGCCTTCCTTGGCCTTCCAGCAGTAATTGCGGCCGGCGACGCCGGGCGGCTGAAAATTCACCTCTTCGCGCGCGCCCTGGCCGACATCGGCGATGAACAGGTCGCCGGTCTGGCGGTCGAACGTGATACGCCAGGGGTTGCGCAGACCGAGCGCCCAGATCTCGCCGCGCGCGCCTGGCGTGTTGACGAACGGATTGCCCGGCGCCGCCGCGCACGGCGCCCCGTCGGTCTTGTTGATGCGGATGATCTTTGCCAGCAGCGTGCCGAGGTTCTGGCCGTTGCCGTCGGGATCGCCGCCGCCGCCGCCGTCGCCGATGCCGGCATAGAGACACCCGTCCGGGCCGAACGCGAGCGCCCCGCCATTGTGGTTGGCGAAGCTCGCGTGCGCCTGCGTCTTGAGGACGAGCTCGGACTGCGCATCCGCCACGTTGGGATCGGCCGTGACGTGGTAGCGGGCGATGGTGACTTCGCCGGCCGGCCGGCTCGTATAGAAGACGTAGAAGAAGCCGTTGGTCTTATAGTTCGGGTCGAAGGCGAGCCCGAGCAGGCCCTGCTCGCCGCCGGACAGGACCTTGCCGGTGATGTTGAGGAACGGCGTGGACAGGACCTGGCCGCCGCTGAGGATGCGGATGGTGCCCGCCTGCTCGACGATGAACAGCCGCAACGAGCCGTCGCCGGCGTTGGCGATCGCCACCGGACCGGCGAGCCCGCTGGCGACGGGCTGGAGCGCGATGCCCGACTGCGCCCGCGCGTATTGCGGCGCGAGCACGAGGAGAAGCGAGACGGCAGCCGCAAACAGCACACAGGACCATGAATGCCGGCGCATCATCGCCTCCCCGTGGCGCTTGCCCGGGAATTTCGCTGCGGTCGTTATGGGAAACAGACAACGCGTGAAGTCGCCCCGCGCGCGCACAACAGTCCCATAGTTCCACAGGGCTACTGCGTCATATGGACGGATTTAAGGAGAAGGGCCGGCATGCCGCCGGCGTGTCATGGCCGATGATCCAACCGCGTGCCGACGTTGTGGCTGAGGGTCACGCCCGCAACAGCTTGTCCTCGAACCAGTTCCACATCTCGGCGCAGCCGAGGGACAGATAGTCGCGTTGGCAGTGTTGCGCTCCGCCCTCTTCGGCGGTGAAGATGCGCAGGGTCTTGTCGGCCGACCCGCACGCGTCGTAGAGCGCCTGCGCATCCTTGAGCGGAATTTGCTCGTCGTCCTCGCCGTGCACCAGGAGGAAGGGGCAGCGCATCAGCTGTACCACGCCGTCGAGGCGGAACGGTTCGAGCCGCCGCAACGCCTCGTCGAGCGTGTCGGCGCCGAGGATCCACATGATGTGATGCCCCGGCACCGACAGCGACGTCTTGAAGGCGGCCTCGATGCGCCGCTTCCACACCGCGTGGTAGTCCCAGATCGCGCCCCAGGCGATGCAGGCGGCAAAGCGCGGCTCGAGCGAGGCGCAGCGCGGCGCGTAATAGCCGCCGAGGCTGATGGCAACGATGCCGATCCGCTTGGGATCGACGTCGGCCCGCCGTTCGAGGAAATCGATGCAGGCGCTGCCGGCGACCTCGTAGTCATGGCGCAGCACGAGATTGCGGAAGCGGATGGCTTCGCCGGTGCCCGGCCCGTCCATGACGAGAACCGAAATGCCGCGCCTGATCAGCTCGGGAACGCCGGCGAGGAATTGAATCTCCTTGGTCACGTCGAGGCCGTCGAAGAACACCACGCAGGGCTGGCGCCCTGGCTTGGTGTTTTGCGCATGCACGAAATAGCCGGGCAGGCTCGCACCCTCGAACGGCACCTCGACGACCTCGATCCTGGTGTCGGTCAGCGCGACGAATTGGTGGAAGCAGTCCACGCCGGTGCAATAGGCAGCGAGCGCCAGCCCGTCCTTCGGCGTGCGGAAACGCTCGCCCATCTGATAGTAGTGGCAGGCGCGCAGATAGAAGGCGGCGGCGGAGACCGGATGTCCCGCGGCGCGGAAGCTCTCGGCGTGACCGCGCACTTCGTCGGCGACGCTGGTACAGGCGTGGAACCAGGCCTCGTCGTCCTCGGCGCCCTTGCCTTCGAGCAGCCGGCCGATCTTGTGCACCTCGCTGATGTCGGCGCCGCCGAAGCTGCCCCGCCCGAGAATGTTCACGAACGCCGCCGACCAGCGGTAGTTCCCGGGAAAATACATGAAGTACTTTGGC
>DATFWC010000678.1:0-5942 GCA_035259885.1 Xanthobacteraceae bacterium | reverse complement strand
CAGCTCGTTCACCGTCGCCTCGCCTTGCACCAGCCGCGCCAGAATGGCGCGCCGCGTGGGGTCGGCGAGAGCCGAGAGGGTGGCTGACAGCGGGTCTGGCATTTAACATACCACGCAATTAACAATTATGTTAAATATCGGATCGCGACGGCGGAGTCAAGCCCGGACGGTTGCCCGAGAATTTCTGTCCGCGGCCGGGCCGGGGCCAAGGCTGTACGCCGTTAGGCGATGGCGTCGATCGTGCGCGCGCCTCGATCCCACGGAGCAGCATCGGCGATTCTCCTGCGCGCGGAGTCCCGCGGACGGCAGATTTTGGCCGCCAATCAAGGCGATAGCGGCAAGAATCCGCCACACGCGGCACTCGCGGCACGGTGCCGCTCGGCTAACCCGCAGATTTTCTTGGAAAATTCCGTTCGAGTGCCGACCGGCCTTGGCACGCGATTTGCGACCCGCGCGGGAGGGGGAGGGCGATGGCGGCGCGTGCAGGCCAGGAAGTCGCAAATGGCGGTTATTTCGAATCCGCGTTCGGGCACGAAGCCGATTCGCGCAACGCTCATGGGACTTGTCATCCTGGCGGCGGCGGCGGCGTGGATGCTGTTCGAGTGGCGTGGGGTCGGAACGGCCAACGGGCATCCGGAGATGGCGAGCCTCGGGCACGCGCCCGGCACGTTCATCGCCAGCGAGACGCAATGGGCCGCGCTCGGCGTCGAAGCCGTCACGCGCCAGGTCTTTCGCGCCGCGCATGAGACCGAAGGCAAGATCGCAGTCGACGAGGATCGCGCGACGCCGGTCTTCTCTCCCTATTCGGGGCGCGTGACCAAGCTGTTCGCCAAGCCGGGCGATCAGGTCGACCGTGGACAGCCGCTGTTCGTCATTGAAGCGACTGACATGGTGCAGGCGCAGAATGATTTCACCGCCGCCGCCACCGCCGTGAACAAGGCCCGGTCGCAGCTCGCGGTGGCGGAAACCGTGGAGAAGCGGCACCGCGACCTCTACCGGGACAAGGCCGTCGCGCTCCGGGAGCTCGAACAGGCGCAAGTCGGGCTGGTCGCCGCGCAGAACGACCTGCGTGCGGGCGAGACCGCGCTCGAAGCCGTGCGCAACCGCCTGCGCATCCTGGGCAAGAGCGACGACGAAATCGCCACCTACGAGAAAACCGGAAAGATCAGCGCCGAGACCACCATCCACTCCCCGCTGGCCGGCACGATCGTGCAACGCAAGGTGGGGCCCGGCCAGTACGTCGCCACCGGCGCGAGCGATCCGGTGTTCGTGATCGGCGATCTGTCGAGCGTGTGGCTCGTCGCCTATGTGCGCGAGACCGAGGCGCCGAAGATCAGGATCGGCCAGCAGATCGAATTTACCGTGCTGGCCTATCCGGATCAGGTGTTCAGGGGAAACATCCGCTACATCGCGGCCACGCTCGATCCGAATACGCGGCGGCTGTTGATCCGGACCACCATGGCCAACGGCGACGGCCTGCTGAAGCCGGAAATGTTCTGCAACGTGCGAATCTACGTCGATGAAGGCGACCTCGCGCCGGCGGTGCCGCGCGAGGCGGTCATCTACGAAGGCAGCTCCGCCCGCGTATGGGTCGCCGACCAGGAGCGGGTGATCGAACTGCGGCCGATCAAGGTCGGGATCACCGAGGGCAGAATGGTCCAGGTGCTCGAGGGCCTGCGGCCCGGCGAGCGGATCGTCACCAAGGGCAGTCTGTTCATCGACCGCGCGGCGGTCGGGAGCTAGGCGCCGGGCCGCCCGTCAGGATCGTCATGAACGCGCTCATCGCCTTTGCGCTCAAGCACCGCGCGCTGATGCTGGTCCTGTTCGTGATGATTTTCGCCGGCGGCATCGTGGCATTCCGCCAGCTCAATATCGAGGCCTATCCGGATCCCACGCCGCCCATGGTCGACGTGGTCACCCAGAGCCCCGGCCTGTCGGCCGAGGAGATCGAGCGCTACATCACCATTCCAATCGAGACGCAGACCTCAGCGCTGCGCAATCTCACGTCGATCAGGAGCATCTCGCTTTACGGCCTGTCGGACGTGAAGCTGCAATTCAGCTTCGCTTTCACCTATGACGAAGCCTTGCAGCAGGTGCTCAATCGCCTGTCGCAGCTTCCCGCGCTGCCAAACAACGTTCAGCCCCAGATCTCGCCGCTCAGCCCCACCGGCGAGATCTACCGCTACCGGCTGGTCGGCCCGCCCGGCTACAGCGTACTCGACCTCAAGACGCTGCAGGACTGGGTGCTGCAGCGGCGGTTTCGTGCGGTGCCGGGCGTGATCGACGTGACCGGCTGGGGCGGAAAGACCAAGACGTTCGAGCTGCAGATCGACTTCAACAGACTGATCGCCTACGGGTTGACGTTGTCGCAGCTGCTGCAGACGCTCAACAACAGCAACATCAACGTGGGCGGCAATACGGTCGACATCGGCCCGCAATCGGCCGTCGTCCGCGGCGTCGGGCTGATCCGCTCGATGGATGACCTCAACAACACCATGCTGACGCAGGCCGGCGGCAACCCGGTGCTGGTCAGGGACGTCGCCAACGTCATCGTCGGGCATCAGCCGCGCCTGGGCATCGCCGGCATCGACGAGGACGACGACATCGTCCAGGGCATCGTTCTGATGCGCCGCGGCGAGCAGAGCACGCCCACGATCCGGCGCGTCGAGCAGGAAGTCGAGCGCATCAACAGCGGCGGCATCCTGCCGCCGGGAATCCGGATCGAGCGCATCTACGACCGCAAGGATCTCATCGACGTCACCACACGGACGGTCCTGCACAACATGGTGTTCGGAATCGCCCTGATATTCCTGCTGCAATGGCTGTTCCTGGGCAACCTGCGCAGCGCCATCATCGTCGGCGCCACCATCCCGTTCGCCCTCTTCTTTGCCATCGGCATTCTGGTCATTCGCGGTGAATCGGCCAACCTCCTGTCGGTCGGTGCCATCGACTTCGGGCTGATCGTGGATGCCACCGTGATCCTGGTCGAGAGCGTGTTCCGTCGTCTCGGGCAAGTAGGCGCCGTGGCTGCGGTTGGGGCGGTCGCAGCGGCGTCGGCCGGGCTGAGCGGCAAGCTGCTGGCGATTTTTCAGGCGGCGCTTGCGGTCAATCGCTCGATCTTCTTCGCCGCCGGCATCATCATCGCGGGCTTCATTCCGCTGTTCACCTTGAGCGGAGTCGAAGGCCACATCTTCGGGCCGATGGCGAAGACCTACGCCTACGCCCTGGCCGGCGGTCTGATCGCCACCTTCACGGTCACGCCGGCGCTATGCGCCGTGCTGCTGCCGGAGCATGTGCGGGAAACCGAGACCTGGATCGTGCGCATCCTGCACCGGCTGTACACGCCGCTGCTGCGCCACGCGGTCGCCAACAAGTTGGTCGTGGTTGCAGGCGTCGCCATCGTGCTGGCGCTGGCAGGCCTGGCGGTACGATCGCTCGGGCTTGAGTTCCTGCCCAAGCTCGAAGAAGGCAATCTGTGGATTCGGGCGACCTTGCCGGCGACGATCTCGCTGGAAGAAGGCAACGCCTATGTCAACAGAATGCGGGCGGTCATTCGCAGCTTTCCCGAAGTCGAATCCGTGGTGTCGCAGCACGGACGGCCCGATGACGGCACCGACGCCGCCGGGTTCTTCAATGCCGAGTTTTTCGCGCCGCTGAAGCCCCCCGGGCAATGGCGCCACGGTCTCGACAAGGACCGGCTCACCAGCGAGATCGTCGCGAAGCTGCAGGCCGACTTCCCCGGCGTCGAGTTCAATTTCTCGCAATACCTTCAGGACAACGTGGCCGAAGCGGTCTCCGGCGTGAAGGGCGAAAACTCGATCAAGCTGTTCGGCAACGACCTGCAGATGCTCTCCGACACCGCCAACAGGATCAAGGCCGTGCTGGCGACGGTGCCGGGCATCACCGATCTTGCGGTGTTCACCTCGCTCGGACAGCCGACCATCCAGATCGACATCGACCGCGCCCGCGCGGCGCGCTACGGGCTCACGCCGGGCGACATCAACGCGACGATCCGAACGGCGATCGGCGGCGAGTCGGCGGGTGACCTCTACGAGCCGGGAAGCGACCGGCACTTTCCCATCGTGGTGCGCCTGGCGCCGCAGTTCAGGCAGAGCCCGGACGCCATTCACAACCTTCGCATCGGTGCGCAAGGACCGAACGGCATCACGCAGATTCCGCTGAGCGAGGTCGCCGACGTGCGGCTGCTGTCGGGAGCGTCCTACATCTACCGCGAGCAGCAGGAACGCTACCTGCCGATCAAGTTCAGCGTACGCGACCGCGATCTCGGCAGTGCGATAAAGGAAGCTCAATTCAAGATCGCCCGGGAGGTGCGGCTTCCGCCGGGGTCGCGGCTCGAATGGGTCGGCGAATTCGGCAATCTGCAGGACGCCATCGCCCGCCTCACTGTCGTCGTTCCGCTGAGCCTCGGGCTGATCGCGCTGCTGCTGTGGGTCAATTTCGGCTCGGTGCCGGACACACTGCTGGCGATGAGCGTCATCCCGATGGCCGTCATCGGGGGAATATTCGCGCTGTTGCTGATGCAGGTGCCGTTCAGTGTCTCGGCGGCGATCGGCTTCATCGCCCTGTTCGGCATTTCCGTCATGGACGGCATCATCATCCTGTCGCAGTTCAACACGCTGATCGATGCCGGCCTCGACCGCACCAGTGCCGTTCTGCGCACTGGCGAGCTGCAATTGCGGCCGGTGCTGATGACCTGCGTCATCGCCGGCGTCGGGCTCTTGCCCGCCGCCTTGTCGAGCGGCATCGGCTCGCAGGTGCAAAGGCCCCTGGCCATCGTCGTGGTGGGGGGCATGACGCTGGCGCCCTTGGTCATTCTGATCACGCTGCCGGTGCTGATCGCGCTGGCGTCGCGTCGCCACGCCGTCAGCCGACACGGCGCGCCGGCGCCGGAGGCTGCGGTCTGAAAGCTCTGCCACGCCGCGCCTTTGATGCTCGCATCGCTGGGCTCCCGCCAGCGCACCGGCGCAATCGTTGCGCGTCTTTGTCGCGCGTAAAGCCATTGCGTTTACCCCTGCCGGCGGACCGCGCCGCATAGCTCGCCGCTATCGTGGCGCGACGCGAAATTTTTCTTGATCCTGTGTAACTTACCGCACCGTCGGTTGATTGCCTTCGAGGCAAGGATCCCGTAGTTTCCGTCGTCCACGGAAGGGGAGACGATTCACCCTCCGCTGCTGCGCCATACGGGCGGTTCCGACTGAACTTCGGGATCGCTTCGGGCGACTAACCGTGTGAGCACAGGCTGCGACGGCGAGGCTTTTGCGATGTTGGGGCGGGTTTTCGTGGCTGTCGCCGCCGTCTGGGGGCTGCTTGCGCAGCTCCTTTCGGCCGGCCCGGCCCTCGCCGAGAAGCGGGTCGCTCTTGTCATCGGCAACGGCGCCTATCAGAACGTCGCCAAGCTTTCCAATCCGCTCAAGGACGCCAACGCGATCGCGGCCCTGCTCCAGAAGGCGGGCTTCGACTGGGTGAAGGTGCGCCAGGACCTCGGCAACCTGGAATTCAAGCGCGCCCTGCGCGAGTTCATGGATGCCGCCCAGGATGCCGATATCGCGGTCGTATACTACGCTGGCCATGGCATCCAGGTCCGCGACATGAACTACATGATCCCGGTCGACGCCAAGCTGGCGACCGAGATCGATGCCGAGGACGAAGCCGTTTCGCTCGACCGCATCGTGGCGGCGCTCGAGCCGGCCAAGCGCTTGCGCCTGGTCATCCTCGACGCCTGCCGCGACAACCCATTCGCCCGCACCATGAAGCGGCGGGTCGCCACCCGCGCGGTGAACGGCGGGCTGGCCAAGATGGAGCCGACGCTGGGCGACACGCTGGTCGCCTATGCGGCGAAGGCCGGCTCCACCGCCGACGACGGCGATGCCGACAACAGTCCGTTTGCCGCGGCGCTGCTCAAGCATCTCGCCGTGCCGGGG
>DATFWC010000677.1:0-4187 GCA_035259885.1 Xanthobacteraceae bacterium | reverse complement strand
TCTTTGGCGGCGCCTGTTTGACGTTGGCCACCACGATGCTGGTGCCGGTGCGGTCGAGCGCCTTGCCCGGGTTGAGCTGCTCCAGCAGGTCCTCGTCCATGTGGAATTTTTCCGCCAGGAGCTCCTCGGGGCCGGTATAGGCGAGTCGCTTGAGCTCGGCTTTCTTCTCCAAGCTGTCGGGAATCTCCTTGACGAACGGTCCCTTGGCATCGTCGTCGCTGATGACGTAGTCGCCCAAAGCTGGCTCGGCCGAGGTCTCGAGAAGCTTCGACCAGGTCGGCGGATCGAGCTCGCCGCTCTCCTTCAGCCCGTTCTGCTGCTGGAACGCATGCAGGGCGTTGACGAAGTTGCCGCCGGCCCGCCCGTCGATCACGCCGGGCGAGAAACCGGCGCGGTCGAGCAGCACCTGCGCCCGGATCAGGACGGGACGCGAGCTCTTGTCCTTGCTCTTGGTGATATCGGCGCCGTTGACCTCGGCCACCGTCAAGTCGCGCGCGAATGCCGGCCCGGCCAGGGTGGCGGCAAGCATGCAAATCGCAACTAACCGGCTCATCATCGCGGCGATCGGCGCCTCACGTTGTTGATCACCGAATCAATGAAACACGGGCTTTCCGGTTCCATCAAGTCGCCTGCACGGCTTGTGCGCGCCTTCGCTTGCGGCCGCGCGCCCGGCGCCGTGGTAGGATCCGGTGTGGTCCCGGGAGAGAACAATGCACGATCATGACCTTTCCGAAGAGCAACGGCTGATGCGGCAGAGCTGCCGTGCCTTTGTCGACCAGACGGTGATTCCGTTCATTCGCCGCAACTGGCAGCGCGAGTGGAGCATGGTGCCGGAGGACCGGCTGCCGCCGGAGATTCTCAAGGGCGCCGACGCCATCGGCATCCGCACGCTGGGCGTGCCGGAGGAGTTCGGCGGCATCGAACTCGACAAGGGCACCGAGGTGCGGACCTTCGCGCTGATCTCCGAGGAGATCGCGCGCGGCGATTCCGGGCTGTCCGACAAGCTGGTGCAGAACTGGAAAGTGTCGGTGCTGTTGCGCAACCTGGCGCCGCGCCACCTGCAGGAGAAATGGTTTTCACGCCTGGTGGCCGATCCGCAGTTCCTGCTCGCCCATTGCCTCACCGAACCGCGCGGCGCCTCCGACCGCTGGCTGCCCTACGACGTGCCGGAAGCCGCCATGCAGACGCGGGCGGTGAAACGCAACGGCGAATGGATCATCAACGGCCGCAAGCAGTTCATCTCCAACGGCTACGACGCCGGCCTGTTCGTCGTCTATGCCAACACCAACCCGCAGGTCGGCATGATGCGCGGCACCTCGAGCTTCCTGGTGCCGCGCGGCACGCCGGGCCTGACCATCGCACGCTGCAACGAGACGCTCGGCTGCCGCTTCATGAACAACGGCGAGCTGGTGTTCGAGGACTGCCGCGTCCCCGAGGACCACCTCCTGGTCGAGGGCGACGCGCTGGGCAAGGCCGGCGTCTATTTCCGCCCCGGAAAAATCATCCAGGCGGCAAAAAATCTCGGCGTGGGCATGCGCGCCTTCGAGGTCACGTCCGACTACGTGCAGAACTACCACCAGGGCGGCCGCATCCTGATCAAGCACCAGGCGGTGGCGCTGCGGCTCGCCGACATGGCGACGCGGCTCGCGGCGGTGCGCGCCCTGCTCGGGCGCGCCGCCCGGGCGGTCGACGACAACGCGCCCGACGCCGAGACTTTTTGCAACATGGCGAAGGTGTTCGCGTCGGAAGAGGTCCTGAAGGTGGCGCAGCATGCGATCGAGCTGCACGGCGGCAATGGCGTGATGCTCGACTTCGGCGTCGAGAAGATTTTTCGCGATGCCGCGATCTTCCTGCACATGGACGCGACCGTGGACATCTCGCGCTTCAAGATCGTCAAGTCGATGTTCCCGCACACGGCGGGAAAGTATGCCGGGCCGGAGACGTGACGGCCGTTTCAGCGAGTCGTTCCCGCGCAAGCGGGAACCCATGAACACCGAGTTTTTGGATGTTGCGCGGCCGAGCTCGCATCGGCTCGGCCGGCGGATATGGGTCCCCGCTTTCGCGGGGACGACCACTGAGCTTACGGCTTCAGCACGAAGCGGAAGCCGATCATCACCAGGGCGAAGCCGACGAGCTGCATGGCGGTCGGCACCTCGCCGATGGTGACGAAGCCGAGGGCGAGCGCGAAGCCGGGAACCAGCGCGGCAAAGACGCCGGCACGTCCGGCGCCGAGCAGCGTGACGGCGCGCGCGAACAGGAACAGCCCCAGCATACCGGCCGCGCTCTGGGCAGCGATCTGCAGAAGATTCTCCCGCAGGCCGGCCGCCACCATGCGGTCGAAGCCGAACAGCACGGCATGGACCGGGGCATAGACGAGACATGACAGGGTCCCGACGGCGATCGCCGCGCGCAGGCTCCCGACATGCCAGCGCCGCAACAGCGTGCCGAACACGGCCCAGGACAGTCCCGCCGCCATGAAGAGGGCGTCGCCCGCCACGCCGTGCCGCCCGATGCTGGCGACAGCATCGGTCCCCAAGGCGACCAGGCCGGCGACGATGATGGCGGTGCCGAGCGCACGGGCGAACGACAGGCGCTCGTGCACGACCAGCGCGGCCAGGAGGACGCTGCCGACGGCGGACGACGCCGGCTGGATCACGGCACCATGGCCCAGCGGGGTTGCCAGGAACCCGGTCGCCGCCGCGATCACCTGGATGGGTCCGGCGAGCAGCGACATGATCAGCCCGCGGCCCCAGCCGACGCCGCCGAGGTCGCGCAGGCCCGCCTGCCACGCCGCCGGCAGCAGCAGGAAGCCGGTCCACACGAAGCGGTGGAACGCGATGTCGACCGGCGCCAGCCCGATCAGCACGCCGTGCCGCGCCGCCACGAAACCGGCGGCCCAGCACACGGCCGCCGCGGCGCCGCAGGCCACCCCGGCGAGCCGCAACGGCCGCCGGCCGGCCGGCGCGTCCGCGGGCACGTGCTCAAGGGGTCGGGACATCGGCCCGCCATGATCGCCCCATTTCGCCCGAAGAGTCTCGCGGCATGGGCGGCTGGACGGCGGCACCACGATGTGCCAAGGCCGGAGCATCGTTTGCCGCCGTGGCGCCGACGCGGCGGCGAGCCCGACGGACGTGAAGCATGACCGAGAACGCGCAGCGCATCGTGGCGGTCGGCGAGGTGATGGTGGAGCTCGCGCGCGGCAACGACGGCCGCTACGGGCTCGGCTTCGGCGGCGACACCTTCAACACCGCCGTCTATCTCGCCCGCGCCGGCGTTCCGGTCGCCTATGCGACGGCGCTGGGCGACGATCCCTATTCCGACGGCGTGCTGGCGGTGGCGGCCGCCGAGGGCGTGGCGAGCGATCTCGTCATCCGCGTTCCCGGACGCATGCCCGGGGTCTACCTCATCGAGACGGATGCGGGCGGAGAGCGGCGCTTCCACTACTGGCGCGACACCTCGCCGGCGCGCGAATTGTTCGAGCTGCCGCAATGGGCGCACGTCGCCGAACGACTGCTCGAGGCGCGGCTCATCTATTTCTCCGGCATCACGCTGTCGCTCTATTCCAACACCGGGCTCGGGCGCTTCCTGGCGCTGCTGGAAATGGCGCGCCAGAAGGGCGTGAAGGTCGCCTTCGACGGCAACTACCGCCCACGCGGCTGGAAGGGCGACATCGCCCGCACGCGCACGGTGTTCATGGAGGCGCTCAAGCGCGTCGACCTGGCGCTCCCCACCTTCGAGGACGAAGCGGTGCTGTGGGGCGACGCCAGCCCGGATGCCACGGTCGAGCGACTGCAGGCCTTCGGCATCGGCGAGATCGTGGTGAAGAACGGCCCCAACAGCGCGCTGATAGCGACCAAGGACGGGCGCGAGCTGGTGCCGGTGCCGGAGGTCGTGGTGCCTGTGGACACGACGGCGGCGGGCGACAGCTTCAACGCCGCCTACCTGGCGGCGCGGCTGGCCGGCGAAGCGCCGGGCGCCGCCGTGACACAGGCGCACCGCACCGCCGGCGAAAAAATCCGCCATCGCGGCGCCATCATGCCGCGCACGGCCGCGATGCATTGAGTCCATTTCGTAGGGTGGCCTGAGCGAAGCGAAGCCCGCCCGGTCTGACAGGCCGCACGCGTGGGCTTCGGCGCGCGACGTCGTGCTTGATATCCCACTCCGAGCGAAGCGCCTCAGCCCACCCT